>JAYTWN010000328.1:0-2890 GCA_043743435.1 Acidimicrobiia bacterium | reverse complement strand
GAACTTCATTGTTCGTGGGCACGATCACGCACCTTTGGTTCTCGAACCACCAACCGAAACGAATCGCCGTGGGTTGCCAACATCGAAGCGGCACGTCGTTCCATTGATGAGCCTTCTGCTGGTGATTGGCAAGTGCACTTACGAGCGATTCGTCAACGAGCAGAGGCAGCAAAATCTGCCGGGGTACCGGGAGTTCGCGGTTCTCGAAATGCCAGTGTGCAGATTGGCACCAACGCCGATCCCGCTACGTTCGAGGCGCTCAAAAAGTGGCGTGCCACCACGGCTCGCGCAACAGGCGTTCCGGCATTTGTGATTTGTCATGACACCACCCTTGCCGCCGTTGCTGAGGCTCGGCCTGCGTCACGCCAAGACCTGCTTGACCTTCCTGGCCTCGGCCCGGTCAAAGTCGACCGTTACGGAACGGCAATGCTCGAAGTGGTGGCCAACGCCAGCTGAGTTTTTCGCGCTTCTTCTCCGCCGCGGCCCGTTGAGGAAAGAAACCTGAATCAGACGCCGCCGGGCCGACTTGGTCCCGAACCGCTGCTCTAAGCCGGCTCGCAAGCCGGATCGAATCCACCGGCTTCGTCTTCAATTTCTGTCCGTGACACGCTTGCGAAACCGTGTAAGGAAGCCGATAGACGGCCAGCTCGGTTACACGGAACGCTCAGCTAGCCACGCTTCGAGGACGGCCGGTTCTAGGGCAAGACGTTCTTTCAGACCTGAAACGATGGCCCGCTCAATTTCGCCGCCCAGAAACGGAATGGGAGAGTTCACTTTGAGGTTGCCTTCAATTCGACGAAGCGTCTGGGGTTTCCCGGCCGCATCCATCGCCACCAGAGACCATCCGCCGGAGCATTGGAAAAACTGTTGGTAGTGCACCGGAGTCATCGTGAACGCGGCCCGGTTTGCCCCTGTTTCGATGGTTGAGTCTTCGATCCACGAAAGCTTCGACGGACTGATGAACCGGGTAACTGCTGAGGGCAGGCTCCCATGAAACGAATACCGCAACAGCTGACGAATTGAAGACCCGGACCGATCTTGGGATTGCACCACCGGAGCGCCAATGTCGGGAAGCTTCGCCATCCCCTCCGATAGGTAGTGGGCATCCACCAGGGCACCAGCCACAGAGGCAACGTCGGCCGCAAAAACCTGATCTATGCGAAACTTCACGCAACGCAGCATAGGAATCTGGCGCCCGTAGTGCCAACGATTCCAGAGGCACAGGCCCGGGCACTCCATCACCCCGACCCTCCGATATTGTCAAACCTATGCAACGCCTCGCTCTTTACTTCCAAGATAAACATCCTCTTCGCTACGAAATCGAAATGGCCAAGTACGCCGAGGCCAAGGGATTCTCCGAAATCTGGCAGGCCGACACCCGATTGGCCCGAGATTGCGTCGTCATGATGAGCGCGTTGCTTACGGAAACCACCACACTCAAGATCGGGAGCGGAGTGCTGCCGATCTGGTCACGGAACCCCGCAGTGATCGCCGCCACCTGGTCAACCATGTGGGAACTTGGCGGCCTTACCCCCGAGGGCGACAGCCGAGTCATGCTTGGGCTCGGGGCTTGGTGGGAACCCATCTGTTCACGTATTGGATTGGAACGCAAGAAGCCCCTCAAGGCTATGCGCGAACACGTTGAAGCAATCCGTCAGCTGTTCACTATGGAAGAAGTGACCTATGAAGGCGAGTTCGTAAAGCTTGATCGCATTCGTCTCGATGTGGCCTATGGCGACGCCGGTCCACGCGATATTCCCCTCTATATCGGGGCCACCGGCCCAAAAATGATGGAACTCACCGGTGAAATTTGCGAAGGCGCCGTGCTGAACTACGTGGTCTCCACCGACTACATCCGTGATGCCGTTGGACAATTGGCCACCGGCGCCGCCAAGGTAGGAAAAACGATCGACCAAATTGATCGTCCTGAATTGCTGGTTTGCTCACTTTCCAACGACGATCCCGAAGAAGCAATCCTCACGGCCAAAAGTCTGCTCGCTTACTATCTGGGAACTGAACCCCATATCCAAGAAGCCAGTGGTGCCGATCCCGATTTGATTAGTCGTATTCAACAAGTCGTCGGCTGGCCCGCCACCGAAGACGACTATCGAAAAGCCGCAAAACTCATCCCCGACGCACTCGTGCGCAAACTTATGGCTGTAGGCACCGCAGCCCAGTGTCGCGAAACCGTGGCGGAATACATCGATGCCGGCGTTACCTGCCCCATCCTGTACCCCATGATGCCCAACATCGCCGATGTGATTGACGCCTTCGCCGGATGGACCACCACCACGCACTGATTGAGATATTCACGCAGCAGCCAGGCTCGGTGAGAAACTCGGAGAATGACCCGTTGAGAAGGACCGGTTGAGAAGGCCCGGTTGAGAAGGCCCGGTTGAGAAGGATCGGTTGAGAAGGCTCGCAGTTAGGCGCGGGCGTGCAGGCCGGTTTTGAGGTTGATGCGGTCAAAGAGGGTTCGCGCTGCATCAGCTGCTTGGGCCAACAATGCCCGTTCATTCACCACTGCCCCGCTGTGCGCGTCAAGGCACAAACCGTCACGCATGCGTAGCTCTCCGTCGACCATAACCATGCGTACATCCCGCGGGGTGACGTTGAACACCAAAGCAGAAGCCACGCGATGGACAGGGGCAACAAACACCGACTGCAAATCAACCATGACCAAATCTGCTTTTCGTCCAACAGTAAGTGCACCTATAGAAGGCATGCCAAAGGAGATCGAACCACCTCGACAGGCCATCCGTAGTGCGTCTTCGGGCTGAAGAATCATGGGATTGAGTGTGTGTACTTTCTGGAGCAACACCGAGGCCTTGAGTACTTCGAAGAGATCTTGACGATTGTTTGATCCCGGACCATCAGATGCCGAAGAAAC
>JAYTWN010000327.1:0-3640 GCA_043743435.1 Acidimicrobiia bacterium | reverse complement strand
CTCGAACTCGGTCATTTTCTTGACTCGACCGCTGATGGTTTGGAAGTTGGTGAGCATGCCGCCCAACCAACGCTCGTTCACATACGGCATACCGCAACGGTCGGCATAGCTGGCGATGGGGTCTTGCGTTTGCTTCTTGGTACCAACGAACATGATGGTTCCGCCGCCGGCGACAAGATCACGGACGTAGGTGTATGCGGCCTCTACCCGGTTCAGGGTCTGGTTGAGGTCGATGATGTAGATGCCATTGCGCTCACCGTAGATGAATCGCTTCATCTTTGGGTTCCAACGGCGTGTTTGGTGTCCGAAGTGGACACCAGCGTCGAGTAGCTGGCGCATGGTGACGACAGGGCTTGCAGCCATTTTGTTTGCTCCTAGGTTCCGGTTGTGCGTAGATTCGGGCAAAGGAATGGCACTTCACGCAGTTTGCGTTTGGCGACCGGAGGCATCCCTGTCCGTTCCTGAATGGATTCAGGACCCGTCAATGCTAGCGGTTTCTTTGGACTCCGTTGGCCATTTCGACTTCTCACAACCGGCCTATAGGTTTGGCAAACCGGGCACTTAACGGGTGAGGCGAACACTCTTTTTGGCAAAAAGCGGCCGGGGGTCAATGTAGGTGGTGCCTTGCCTGGCGCCAACATGAACGGGTCCGTTGGCGTACGCGACCAGGTTACCGGAGCGAACGCTCTGGCCTGCCTTCACCACAATGCTCTTGAGGAAGCCCAAAGTGATTTTCACTCCCCCGATTTCAATGACGACAAAGAGTCGACCACCGACTTGCCCCGCGAAGGTCACGACCCCATTACCAACTGAGTGAACGGGTTCACCAGCGCTGGCCCGCAGGTCAACCCCTCGGTTTCCTGGACCGTACGGGCTCGATGGAGGGCGCCAATTATCAACAATGCCTCCGGGAACGGGCGGAACGAGCTGTACTCGCAACTGAGGGCTAGGCACGCCGGTCTGCGCATACTGCGCTGCAGCGGTCGCTGGGTTCTCCAACGCCACAATTCCGCCGATCGCCGCGATTGCCATCGAGCAGACGGCAGCGAAGATACGAGCGAGACGCCAGCCCTTGAACGATCGGCGCGGCCGGTTTCGAGTCCGGACCCTCCGAGGGGCCAAAGTCCGGAGCCGGGACAAATCTTGAAGAGTCCGGAGCCGGGACAAATCTTGAAAAGTCCGGAGCCGGGACAAATCTTGAAGTGGCTTAGAAAAAACGGGCAATAAAGAACGAGTTACGGCTGACAAACACGAAAACTGAAAAGTTGGCATAGTCCACCTACGGGGAACTCCAAAATTTTGGAAGGAGTTAGGCGGAGGAAGCCGGTGGAAACGGAACGCAATGGCACACAAACGCCATATTGAAATTCCAAATCTAGCCTGCTCCGTTGGCGGCGAGTTTGCCTCGGAGCTGCAGCACGGCACGAGTATGTATCTGACAGACCCGGCTTTCTGTTACCCCCAGCACTTCACCGATGTCGGCCAACGTCAAACCTTCGTAGTAGTAGAGGGTCAGGACGATTTTTTCGCGCTCTGGCATGCGATTGATCGCCGACGCAAGGGCTTGACGGAGTTCTTCGGATTCGTAAAGGCTGCTCGGCCCTTCGTTTTTGTCAGCAATCGTGTCGGCGAGCGTGGTGGTCTCTCCCCGCTCTCCACGGTTGTACACGTCGTCGAGAGCGACAACACCTACGAAGGAAACCTGGGCGAATATTCCCTGCAAATCGGTTTCGCTCATCTCCAGGGCCTTAGCCATTTCGGCGTCGGTTGGCGCTCGGCCTAAGTCAGCTTCGAGAGAACCGAAAGCGGTCTCTACGGCACGGGCTTTAGCCCGGACTGAACGGGGCACCCAATCGATCGAGCGCAACTCATCAATGATGGCGCCACGGATCCGGCGAATCGCATAAGTTTCGAATTTGATCCCACGATCCATCTCGAACTTGTCGATAGCGTCGATGAGGCCAAAGATGCCGTAGCTCACCAGGTCCGCTTGTTCAACATTTTGTGGCAAACCAACCGACACCCGGCTGGCTACGTAACGAACAAGCGCTGAATAGTGAATGATCAGGCGATCTCGGGAGACTGATGAAGCCGTCTCTTTATAGATTGCCCAAAGCTCAGCGAGGGCCCGCTGTTCGTCGGTTTCTTCGTTCAACGATCGGCTTCCTGAGAGGATGGACTCGCTAAGGTTACCGGCGTCAACCGCACAAATGAGGGATTGCGTTCGTTGTTCTTCATTCTGTGGGCCTTTTGACCCATCGAACTGAGTGGATTGATTCTTTGGTCATGCTGACCATAGATCGTTTAAGCACGCGGATGTGCCGAATCAAACACTGTCCGTAGACGCTCTTTGCTCACGTGGGTATACAACTGGGTTGTGGCTAAGTCAGCGTGGCCGAGCATTTCCTGCACGATTCGCAAGTCTGCACCCCCGTCAAGCAGGTGCGTAGCGAAGGTGTGGCGCAGAGCGTGAGGATTCACCGGGGACCCGGCCCGGCGGTCAAGTATCCGTCGCACGTCTCGCGGAGCCAACGGTGCTCCCCGCTCGTTGCGGAACAGCAGAGATGCAGCGGTTGCGCGGTCCGCAACGCCGACGAGTGAGAGAAATTCCGACTGCACGGCGCCAACCCAGATGCTCAGGGCCTCTAGAGCAGCGTCGCTGACGGGAACAACTCGTTCTTTTGAACCTTTCCCCATCACGGTAACGACCTTGCGGGTGCGATCGACAGCAGAGTCACAAAGCGCGCATAGCTCGCTCACTCGAAGGCCACTGCCATAGAGCAG
This sequence comes from Acidimicrobiia bacterium, assembly GCA_043743435.1. Taxonomy (GTDB): domain Bacteria; phylum Actinomycetota; class Acidimicrobiia; order Acidimicrobiales; family JANYDT01; genus JANMZO01. The sequence continues at coordinate 856 of JAYTWN010000327.1, read as the reverse complement.
TTCAACAATCGCTTGATCTCGAACCGCTCGCGCCCTATGAAAAGCTGATTCGACCTTCGCACCAGCCTGTGCGTCCGGACTCGGGACAAATCTTGAAGCGTCCGGACTCGGGACAAATCTTGAAGCGTCGGCTTGAGATCCAAGGTGCGCTTCGACATTGCCTGATTCGTGCCCACTGAATTCAGAATCGCCAAGTCCAGAGTCCGGGTGCTCATCGGTTGTCTGATGACAAAACCTTCCCCCAGCTACGGGGGCATCCAAGACGCGATGAAGTTCGTCGGCATGCAGCACCCGTGGAAGACGGCCTCCTCCGGCTGGCGAATGCATCCGACCGGTCGGATTGATTTCAACCAAGTCGCGTCGATGCAGGTACGCAAAGTACCGTCGCAGCGACGCGCTATGGCGAGCGATCGAACGTTTGGCATACCCTTTGGAGGAGAGGTGTCCAAGATAAGACCGTAACGTGAGCCGCGAAACACGCTTGGGGCCCTCAAGTCCCATGGCGCCACACCAGCCGACAAAGGCTTCAGTATCACTCCGATACGCCAAAGCAGTGTTGTCTGAGGCGTTAGTAAGCGAACGAGTAAATTCGTCAATTTCCCAACCCATACCCTCCACCGTATTGCCTTGACGCTTCCAACGGGTGTCATAGCTTCCCGACCTTTCTCTGCCAACGTCCCTCGATGCGTTCCACCCAACCACCACGTTCGAGTTCGAGTAAATCCGACGTCACCTCGATGAGGGATCGTCGAGTGAGTTGCGCCAGTCGGCCCACGTTCCATCCACCGAAATCCATCGAAGCCAGTAGTGACAGAGCAGCCGGTGAAGGGGTTTCACGAAGTTCTTCAAAGCTTTG
>JAYTWN010000326.1:0-2450 GCA_043743435.1 Acidimicrobiia bacterium | reverse complement strand
GCCCGAAAGCGCCTCACTCCATCGCAATACATCACCAGCCGTCGGCGAACCACTGTTCAAACCGGCGCTGATCGACGCAAACGCCGACGAAACCTCATCAGCCGCTTTGTTGTTCGAAAGGTTGGTGGTTGCCGGATCATTCTCCACGCTGCAACCGTAGACAACCCTGCCAGCCAACCATGTATTTGTGTTGAAATCGTCCCTCGCCGTCGAACTAGCTTGTTGCCATGGCTGTGCGATCCGACTGTCGGCACTATTCCAAGCGCTCGACTCCCTCAGGGAACGTCGAACGATGCCGCATGGACATGGCCCAAGCGGTGCCCTTCGATTGCCCAGAAAACTGCATCTTCTTTGAAGCCCGCCAAATCAGCGGAGTGGGCTGGACCACCCAAGACGTCGAGCCTGAAGAAGACCGCTAAATCGCTTCCTGACGGCCAGTTTTTAGAACCTGAACGCCTCTTGAGGCCGGCCTTTACGACCCTTGTGTTGAGCCTCCTAAGCGCGGTGGCGTTGGCGATGGGCCATAGCTTTCGCAGCACCCCACCGAAGGCCCGCCTCGTGGACCGCGTCGCCAAAATCGGCCCACGCATGGGGTCCAACGGCGAAGACGTCGTACGGGAAAGCTGATTCATCGAACGGGTCACGATCGGCATGGGCGCACTCCACGCTACGAAGCAGCTCCGTTACCGAGGCCATGTGGTTCCTGATGATGGTGAGTGGCGTGGTTCGCTGCGTATCCATGTCGCTGGTGAGAAATGCTCGAAGCGTGGGATCAAGCTCCTCGGTCATATCCTGCCCAAGCTGGGCTAAGGCCACCGCAAAAGTCGCAGGGTCAATCGGGTTGGCAAAGGCCACGCTTCGGTCCTGCACCACGCGAACCACGAAATCGGGAACGGCCGCTTTGACGACGTCGGCCAGGGCCAGCCCGTAGACCGATGGATCGATGGGCTCCGGAGCCGGTGGTGGTCTCGATGCGTTTGCCTCAAAGCTATCTGGGGGTTCAACGGTTGCCATGGGCTCCAGGCTTACACAGGCGATGTACCTACGAGCTGCCACTGGGTCCTTCGGACCGGGTGCTTTCACAGGGTGTGCTTTCACAGGGTGTGCTTCGAACGGTGACGCAAAACCTGAGGGCGGCGGTGCCGCGGGGACCCGTTGAGCTGGCGGGCCCGTAGAATCGACCCATGACCGATTTGGCTGACGTAGAAACCACTCGAACGGCCTTGGCTTCCGGGGACCCAGCGCCGCTCTCGCCCAAGGTGGGATGGGGAGTGTTGCACCTGTTCTTCACCGCAGACGCTTTCGTTGACGGTGAAGCCGCAGCCGCAGCCATTCGTGCCATTCAGGGCGACGACAAACACCAAGCGTTCGCCTTCGCCGTACTCGGGCACAAAGCCGATATTGGTGTGATGGCCCTTGGACCCAACCTGTGGCGCCTCCGCAAACTTCAAACCGAATTGGTGCGCACCGGCCTCACCCTCGTGGACTCGTACTTCTCCATGACCGAGGTTTCTGAGTACACCAAGGGCATGCCCGAAGAACACATCCAGGCTCGCCTCTACCCCAACCTCCCACCCGTTGGTATGCGCGCATTGTGTTTCTATCCGATGTCAAAACGCCGCGGGGTAGGTGCCGACGATGTCAACTGGTTCCGTCTGCCTTTCGAAGACCGCGAGGCGCTGATGCGCGAACACGGAACCTCGGGCCGAAAGTTTGCTGGACGGATCGCCCAAATGATTACCGGATCCACCGGGCTCGACGATTTCGAATGGGCCGTCACGTTGTTTGCTCACGATCCTGCTGATCTCAAAGAAGTTGTGTACACCATGCGGTTCGATCAAGCCTCGGCGGCCTACGGTGACTTTGGCAGGTTCCTTACCGGAATGATTGCCGAACCCGAAGAACTGTTCGCTCAATTCGCGTGACCGATTTTGTTGTTAGGCCATTGACGAAAACCAAAGCTTGTTGTGCTTCGCGACGGGGTTTGGCGATCGCTGCGTCGGGACTTCTAGGCTTACTAAGCGTAAGTACTATTGTTGGTTCTGTTGAACCAACGTATGCACAGAACATCGTTGTCATAAACGGCCGTGGATTTGGTCACGGCGTAGGTCTCGCGCAAGATGGCGCTTACTGGATGGGCCGGGCTGGCCGTAGTGCGACGGAAATTCTTCGGCTGTTTTTTCCTGGGACGGTCATCGCCAAACGTGGTGGAACGGTTCGTGTCCCGCTTGGTGGTGGTGGATCCGCTCAGCTGGGATTCCCCAACGGCGGAGCTATTGGTGAACTTCGCGTACCTGCTGGAGGCTCGGTCTCGGTTCGGGCGTCCGGTGGTGACGTGATAGCAAGTGTACTTACCGGTTTCACCTTGGCCGGTGAAGGGGGAGTGGTTTCGACGCCCACTACGCTGATCGCGCCACGTCAATCCTCAGCAGAACAAAGCGAACAAGTGG
>JAYTWN010000325.1:0-3909 GCA_043743435.1 Acidimicrobiia bacterium | reverse complement strand
CGTCGTCGGCCCCCAGGTACTCAATCCTGATGGGACTCGTTACCCCAGCGCCCGTTCGTTCCCCAACCTCATCGATGCCGCCGGACACGCCTTCATCGGCCTCATAACCCCCAACAACCCATGGAGCCGCCGGTATCTCAACCCCGGCACGATCGACTGGGTTTCCGGGACGGCCATGTTGCTGAGGCGGACGGCTTTTGACGCAGTTGGCGGTTTCGACGAGGACTACTTCATGTACGTCGAAGACGTGGATCTTTGTTGGCGTCTGCGCGAACACGCTTGGTCTGTGGCCATTGCCGACAGAGCACTCGTAACCCATCACATTGGGGGCTCTAGCGAACAACGGCCAATTCGCATGATCGTCGCCCACCACCACTCGCTCCTTCGTTTCGAATCTCGCACTGCCACCGGCGGCCGCCGGCTCATGCTGCCCGTTGTCGCCCTCGGTCTGGCATTGCGCACGGTCGCATCGATTACCTCGCGATCTCTGCGTCGCTCCGCCCCCGCCCGCTCCCACCAGCTTCGATAACAACTAGGCGTTCCCTCACGCCGGGCCACTTTGGGGTTGGGAAGAGGCCCTCATCTGCCCATGAACCGAGCGAAGAGCTATGACGAGTAACCTCTTATGCCGTGGCAACGTCGTCTGGAAACAAAAAAGTCGCTAAAGCAGCAAGTGCCGGAGGTGGAACCGCTCGAAAGGCGCGTTCGCAATCGGCCACCTATAACGCTTCGGTGGTTGGTATTTGCATCGCTGGTATCGCCTTGGTGGTCGGCTCGATCATCGGCCGTACCGTGCTCGAATCAGCACCGTATGCAGGCTCAACGTCGAAGAAGGTGAAGGCCGCGCAGAAGGAATTCCAGGCTTTGACCCGGGCGAAGAAGCCTGATTCGAAGAAAGTCGCGGCCGCCGAGAAGAAGCTGAACGATCTCATCAGCGACACGCATATCCATGCCGCCTATGGCATTTACCGGTGTGATGTTTACGAGGCCCCGTTTGATGGTTCGCAGCTTCCAGATCCAGCTGGTATCCACGCTCACGAAGACGGCTTGATCCACACGCACCCCTTTGGCCGCAAAACTGCAGGCAAGAACGCTCGTTTGAACAAGTTTTTCGAAGCCACCGATATGACGGTGACAACCAAGAAAATCGTTTGGCGTAAGGCTGCTGTCGGCAACGAAAAGAACACGCTCGACGTGAACAAAGACAAGTGCGGCCCCAAGAAGGACAAGAAGGCCGTGATCTCTGTCTTCTATTGGCGTGATGCTAAGGCTTCGCCCGTTCGTTACACGGGTGATTTTGGTTCGCTCAAGATCACCAAGGATTCGGCCTACGCCTTCGTTTTCGCTCCTGAGGGCACCAAGGTTCCCATTCCACCGTCAGACAAAGCCCTTGCCTCGCCTTCGGACCTCAACGCTCCAACACCCACCCCAACCGCTGGCGACTCGACCACGAAGTCGGTCACGGTTGGTAAAGACGGCACTGCCGTGGTTGTGGGCGATAACGGCAAGGTTGATGTGAAGCCGGGAACGGCTACCACCGTTGCTGGGGCGAAAGCTTCAGTGGCTCCCACGTCGGGCGCACCGGGAGCCACCGTTGCTCCTACCTCGGCTGCACCTGCTGCTACGGCGGCTGCGACCATTCCGGCATCTACCAAGAAACCGTAATTGAGAATGAGCGGCTCATCCCAGGCAACGCCTCGGTTGCGTGCCGTCGTCTTAGTCGGCGGCGAGGGAACTCGTCTGCGCCCGCTTACCTTCACCAGGCCAAAGCCGATCCTTCCCGTGGCGGGCATTGCGATGCTGACACGCAAGTTGACGCACCTAGCCCAGTTCGGTGTCACCGATGCCGTATTGTCGCTCGGCTATAAACCCGATGCGTTCCTTCGCGAGTTTCCGACTGGCATGGTTGGTGGCGTCAAGGTGCATTACGCCGTTGAACCGAGCCCTCTCGATACCGGCGGAGCCATTCGTTTCGCTGCCGAAGAAGCCGGTTTCCTTGATGGTTCGCCCGAGCCGATCATTGCTGTTAACGGCGACACTCTCACCGGTGATCTGGGCGCTCTCTTGGCATTCCACAAAACTTCGGGCGCCGAAGCAACGATTGCGCTTACCCAAGTTGAAGATCCCTCGGCCTTTGGTGTGGTGCCGATTGATGCCGACGGGCGGGTGTTGGCCTTTGTGGAGAAACCTCCGCGTGACGAAGCGCCAACCGATTGGATCAACGCCGGAACCTACATTCTGGAACCGCGATTCTTTGCGCGCATACCAAACGGCGAGCGCATTTCCATCGAGCGTGGCGTGTTCCCGGCCTTGGTCGCCGAAGGCACACTGTTCGCCGCCCAAGACACCGCCTGGTGGATCGACGCTGGAATCCCCACCACCTACGTGGAAGCGAACCTGCACCAAGCCTCCGAAGAATCTGCCGACGGTGTTGTCCTCGGTTCTGCCTGTGTAATCGATGCGTCTGCGGAAATCATCACCAGCGTGCTTGGAACCGGTTGCTCTGTGGCTTGCGGAGCTTCCATCACGAACAGCGTTATCGGCGACGGTGTTTCGATCGGCGCCGGTTGTCGTCTTGATTTTGCCATCATCGGCAACGACGTAACCATCGGCGCCAACAGTGTTTTGAGTAACTACTGCGTCATCGGCGACGGTGCGGTTGTCGAAGCAGGAACCGTGTTTGACGGCACCCGCTTCCCCATGCCCCCTGCCTAATTGGCTTGAGGTTCCTCGGTTTCGGTTCCACCGATTTGGCTTTAGGCCCGCGGATTCGGTTCCACCGATTTTTGTTGTGCGGTCGATTCGCCTGTGTGGGACCGGTCTATTGACCGGACTCGGTCCGGGTTCCGGTTTCGTTTTGGGTAGGTCGGCCCGGACGTTCGGAATCACGCTGTCGATTTTTGGAGTGCGGTCGATTCGCCTGTGTGGGACGGGTCTATTGACCGGACTCGGGTCCAGTCTGGTTTTGGTTAGGTTTCGCTCGGCCAGGGGGCCAGGCGAGGAAGTCCGTGTTAGCGGAACAGGTCTTCGTTGGGGGAGCGGACGATTTCTTCGCGCACGCTGCCTTCGCGCAACCACAGTGGGTTTACGCCGCGCACAATGGCGGCGGCGATTCCGGAGGCTTTCCCCATAACCATTTCGGCGGCGCCAGCGATCTCGTCGGCTACGCATACTTCGGTGACGTGCAGCTCGCGGCCTTGCGCGTCCTCGGTCCCGCGGAGGTCCACCACGCCTGCAACTCCAGCACAACCAATAGCTACGTCGGTGAGGCCTTTGCGCCATGCTCGTCCGAATGTGTCGGAGATGATGATGCCGACGTGGATTCCCATTTGGCCCTTAATGGCATCATGTATTCTGCGCGCAGAGTAATCCGAATCGATGGGAAGCAATGCGGCGAATCCCTTTTCGATATTGGACAGGTCGATCCCAGCATTGGCGCAGATAAAGCCATGTGAGGTTTCACTGATAATCAGTTCGCCCCGCGGGGTTGGTCGCCGTCGCAAGATCCGCACTGATTCGGCCAGCACATAGCGCTTGTGATCATCTTCAATATCGGGGTCGACGGGTACCAAACGGTTCTCCGCTTTTGACACCACTTTTTGCGTCACCACGATCACGTCGCCATCGCGAATCCCCGGTTCGGGATCGGCCGCCGCCATAATTAGTGCACTTAGTACATCGCCCGGACGAACTTCGGGGATCCCCGAAATCGGAATCAGCTCAATACGGTTCATGATGTTCTGGGATTCGAAAGCAGCACGCCTCCCAGCGTAGGGCACGGATCGTTCCGAGAGCCAGGTGAGTTTCCTGTGCCTAGTGGTGTGTCGCTGAATTGAGTGAGACGGATTGCGAGTCACGGTTTGTCGAGGGCAACGACGCTCCGAGGAACTGCCTGCTTTACCCAACCAG
>JAYTWN010000324.1:0-4582 GCA_043743435.1 Acidimicrobiia bacterium | reverse complement strand
GGCCAATGCTCTGCCTGCACCGGTTTGATTCCAACACCCGGGCTGCATCCGTCAGCTGACGCGTTGGAGTCCGCTCGGGCCTTTGCTCGTGGTCGTGATGTGATTATCGATCCCCGCAAACTGTGGCCCTCAGGAACGGCACGAAAAGGCAAAATCGTTGGATGCGCCGAAGGACGTGGACTGGCCTTTGCCGACGATCCTGGTTGGGTCGATGAAGTGCGCGGTATCCGTGACGCACCCGCTTCGCCCGAAATTCTCGCCGGTATGGTCAAGACGCTCACCCGCTGGCGAAGCTCTTGGGGCCCGCGACCTGTCGCCATCATCCCGATTGTTTCTCACACCCACGGTCGTTTCACCCGCTCGATTGCTGAACACCTCAGCGAGATCGGCAAGCTCCCTCTTGTGGATGCCATTGGCGTCTCCGGCCAGATGCCGTCATCGGATGTGCCTTCTGCCGGTCAGGTTACGGCACGAATCGCCAACATCGCCCTACGCGCCGGAGTCGAAGTCCCCCACGGGCCAGTTCTTCTTCTCGACGCCCTCTACCGTACCGGTTGGACCATGACCGTCGCTGCTGCCCTCCTTCGAGAAGCTGGCGCCACGGCCGTTCTGCCGCTCGTCGTCCATCAACTCCCCTGAAAGTTGAAGCGGAACGAACGTTCGTCAACGAACCCTACGATGCCCGATATGCCCGATATGCCCGATATGCCCGATATCGTAGGACATGGCCAAATTTGTGGCATGAATCGTACGCGTATTTCGACAACCGTCAATGGGGCTGTGCTCGAACAGGCTCGGGCCCTCTCAGGCGCACGGGATGCGGAGATGTTTGACGCGGCCATGGCCGCCTTGATCGAGAAGATTCAGGGCAAACAAGAACTTGCTGCGTTAGTGGACTGGCCCTACGCCGACGATCCTGAGCTCACCATGCCCCCAGCCCCAGCGGACATTCTCGACGCACTGTCGTACTCGGGCACAGTCCCTCCCGAAGTGGTGAAGCTGGCCAAGCAACGACGACTTCAACGCAACCGGCAAGCAAGCTGAGCATGGCCACAATCCCCTCACTCGGGCATGGGCGAATTTGTTGGGCGGACCTCTCAGGCGAAAAGATCCGACCAGTCGTGGTGCTCACCAGAAGGCGGGTTGCTGGTCGATTGCAGCGAGTTGTGGTGGCCCCGGTGACGTCGACGGTTCGAGGTATTCCTTCAGAGGTGGCCATTGGCCGAGCCGAAGGAGTTCAAGCAGGGTCGGTGGTGAATCTCGACAACCTTCAACTCGTCGAAGTCGATGCGTTACTAAACAGAATGGGTACCGTGGCGGGTACCCGATGGCATGAGTTTTGTGCTGCGATGGCCTTCAGCATGAGCTGTTAGCCACCGCAAATTCCCCGCACTAGTGCGTGTTCACGGAAGCGACTATGCAGCGATTTCGGCGTGATTTCTGCGGTGGTGCTGCGGATCGGGTTGAAAACACTGCATAGTAACTTCCGCTTCCCTGCACTAATCCCGGGAGAGTAAGCCGCCGAGTGCACCAAGGCCTGCAACTGCACTCAACGGGCCTGCGCCGCCGCCTGAGTTCGAGGTGCCTAGCGCTGCGCCAATCCAAGAGACCAACTCATTGGGGTTGCGTGTTTGGGTGTAAACCCGTCCGGGGCCAACAAAATCGAACACCAAACCTTCGCCGCTTTTCACCGATTGCACCATGCCACCGGTTACTTTGCGCAGCATCATTTGCACCGAGTCTTGGTAAGCGACCATATGACCAGTGTCCACCGTGATGGACTCGCCAGCGGCGAGGTCCCAGGCGTCGAGGGCACCGTAGCAAGCCAAAATCAAATTCCCAACTCCGCTGGCTCGCACCACGAAACCACCTTCGGAGCCAAAAAGGTTCTTAAACCCTCCCCACTTCGCGTCCAGTTCGATCGAAGATTCTGAGGCCAGCCATGAGCCTTTCGAGATAACCCAAGAACCGGATTCGCCCATTGGGATGGCAACCAAATCACCCGGAAGCCTCGGAGCTATATCAACCCAGCCTCCACCCTCTGGCGCATGGTAGGTGGTGAGAAAAAATGACTCGCCTCCCATGGCAGCACGCTTGAGGGACTTGAAGATCCCACCTTCTGCTTTTGACACCAGGTTTACCCCCGCTGCCATGGCCATCATCGCGCCCGATTCAACCCGAACGCTTTCGTTCGAGCCGAGCCCCAGCCGAGCAACGCCAAACGAGGGGGTGTGTCGAGTCGTTACTTGCATGTTGAAAAACTCCTCAAATCTGTTGGCCGTAGGATTTGATTCCTACGGACATGAAATCACCACAATAAGCCCAACAGTAGGAGCAATTGTTCATGATCAAAGTCCTTGATAAGCGAGTGTTGTCATGATTTGAGGAGCCGTTCAATGGCTTTGGTGGCTTCGGTAATTTTTTCGGCGCCTTCGGGCCCACCAGCAGCCACAGCGTTCGACACGCAGTGATGCAGATGGTCTTCGAGCAGGCGCACCGCCACGCTCTGCAGCGCTTTCGTAACCGACGCCACTTGAGTGAGCACGTCGATGCAGTAGACCTCTTTTTCCACCATACGCTGCAGGCCGCGCACTTGACCTTCGATGCGCTTGAGACGAGCCACGTGATCGGCTTGATGGTTGGCATGATTCGTGGAATATCCGGGCGGCATGGTTTACTCCTGCAAGCACTTGGGTATGACGGGTTCTTCGCAACAGACCACTTGCGAATAAGGTACCCCCCTAGGGTATAATTTTGTGTTCTCACTTGCAAGGAGCGGTCATGGAATCAACGAGCTCAACCCTCACCTACTCGGAACCCGAAATACTCGCCTATTCAGTACCAGAAATGTCATGCGGACACTGCGTGAACGCCATCACTACCGAAGTAAAACTCCTGACCGGGATCACCGATGTCGCCATCGACCTCGAAACAAAAGTCGTTCTCGTGACGGGCAGCGAACTCAACGACGCTGCCATCCGCGAAGCCATTTCTGAAGCTGGATTCGAAGCAACTCCATGAACACCATCGAGGCGACCGAATCGGGCAGCCTCCAACACTCGGTTCCTCAGGATCCCGTTTTGGCCGTCGCTACCAATGATGAAAACCAAAAAGTTCGCCTCGACATCACCGGGATGACGTGCGCGTCTTGTGCTGCACGCATAGAAAATCGCCTCAACAAAACCCCCGGCGTTGAGGCCACGGTCAACTACGCCACCGAGCAAGCCACCGTTCGATTCGACGAGGCGAGTTCACCGGAAACGCTGATAAAAACCATCACGGCAATCGGGTACGGCGCCACCCTCCACACCCCGGAAGCCCCGGATTCCTCAGGATCCCCGGTATCGCGACCGGAGCTGGCCTCACCCTCGACAGACTCTTCGCCCTTCACTCCCACCTCCATCACTCGCATCACCGATACCGATCAACCAACCCCGAGTACAACCACAGAGACCGACCGCGACGTTCAAGCCGCGCTCCATCTCGCACAACTCCGTCTACGGCTCGTCATCTCGGCACTCTTGTCTGCACCGGTCGTGGTGCTCTCCATGATTCCGGGCGCACAGTTTCGAAACTGGCAGTGGTTAGCGCTAACGTTGGCTTCACCGGTTGTGGTTTGGGGTGGTTGGCCTTTCCACCGGGCCGCAGCGATGAACGCTCGTCACGGAGCAACGACGATGGACACGCTGATTTCGGTCGGCACATTGTCTGCATACATATGGTCGCTGTACGCGCTGTTTTTCGGTCACGGCGGTATGGTGGGCATGAAGATGGGCTTTGAGCTCACGTTGAAGCGCGACAGTTCAGCGGAGCATCTCTACCTCGAAGTGGCATCTGCAGTGATCGTGTTTCTCTTGGCTGGTCGATACTTTGAGACACGGGCCAAACGTCAAGCTGGTGCGGCGCTACGAGCCTTGCTTTCCCTTGGAGCCAAAGAGGCAACGCTCCTTGCACCGGATAACTCCGAACGCAAAGTACCCATAGGTTCCCTTGTCGTCGGTTCTCGGTTTATTGTGCGGCCTGGTGAAAAGATCGCCACCGACGGACGAATAGTTTCCGGTAACTCAGCCATCGACACCTCGCTGTTAACCGGCGAAAGCGTGCCCGTTGAGGCTGGCATCGGTGACCGAGTGACCGGGGCCACCCTGAACCTCAACGGCCGACTCGTCGTGGAAGCAACCCAAGTTGGAGCGAATACCGCACTGGCCCAGATGGCTCGGCTCGTGGAGGATGCGCAATCCGGCAAAGCACCGGTCCAACGCCTGGCCGACCGAGTGTCAGCCGTCTTCGTGCCTGTGGTCATCCTGCTTTCATTTGCTACGCTCACATACTGGTTGGTCAAGGGCGAGGGTGGACGTACTGCCTTCACCGCTGCCGTTGCTGTGCTCATTATTGCCTGCCCCTGCGCACTCGGCTTGGCTACCCCAACGGCGCTACTGGTCGGAACAGGACGCGCCGCGCAAATGGGCATCGTCATCAAAGGCCCCGAAATTCTTGAATCCACTCGACGGGTTGACACCATCGTTCTCGACAAAACCGGCACCGTAACCGCGGGCCGAATGACGCTCATCAACTCCTCTGT
>JAYTWN010000323.1:0-10797 GCA_043743435.1 Acidimicrobiia bacterium | reverse complement strand
CTCCATCTAGTGGGTTAAGACTGGGTCAAGACTGGTGATCGCGTGCAGCGAAAGAACAGACAATAGAAGCCGGGGCCTTCAGGACGCAAGCAAACTCGCAAAATCCCATCGTCAACCGCGATCCGTTCACAATGTGCATGGTGTGGTGTCCTCGTCACGGTCTGGTTGCACGGTCTGGTTGCACGGTCTGGTTGCACGGTCTGGTTGCACGGTCTGGTTGCACGGGCTGGTTGCACGGTCTGGTTGCACGGTCTGGTTGCACGGTCTGGTTGCACGGGCTGGTTGCACGGTCTGGGGCACGGCCGAGCGCTTGGCCCAACTGAACGGTTTGCAGGCAGAAGGCGTCGTATCGTATTGGGATGCGAACCGTTACTGGCGCCTGCCATCACGATTGTCCCGATACCTGCGGGTGGGTGGTGACCGTCGAGGATCAGATCGACACAAATGGAACCAGCGTTCCCGTGGCCGTCAAAATTCGTGGCAATCCCGAGCATCCGTTCTCCAAAGGCGAGCTCTGCCCCAAGGTCAACCGATACCTGGAACGCACCTATTCACCTGACCGGATTCTTACCCCGCTTCGCCGCACCGGCCCCAAAGGTTCTGGTCGCTTCGAACCCATCACGTGGGATGCAGCGCTGAGCGAAATTGGCACTCGTTTCACGGAAATCGTCGACACCCATGGCGGTTCGGCCATCGTTCCGTTCTTGAGCGCTGGTAACCAGAGCACACTGGCCCACGGCGCCCATGAACGGTTCTGCGCCCGTATTGGGGCCACCCATCTGGTCGATTCAATTTGCGGTCTTGCCGCAGGCGTTGGCGTCGCGGCTACCTACGGCACTGCCAACGCCGCCGACCCCACCGAGCTTTCCTATGCGCGCTGTGTGGTTCTGTGGGGCACCAATACTCGGCTGACGAATCGCCACCTTTGGCCCTGGGTAGAACAAGCTCGCGCCAACGGGGCGACAATTATCTGCATTGACCCACTTCGCACTGCCACAGCAGAAGCTTCCGATTGGTTCATCCAGCCCCTCCCTGGAACTGATGTTGCCCTGATGCTTGGTCTGATTCATTGCTGGCTACGCGACGGCAAGATTGATCACGAATACGTTGATCTGTATGCCGACGGTTTTACCGAGTTGGCCGTTGAGGCAGCACAGTGGTCGCCGGATCGAGTGGCTTATGTCTGTGGACTTACCATTGAGGAAATCGAGCGTTTCGCTGAAGTGACGGCAGCTTCGGGACCGGTGCATTTTCGGACCGTGATAGGCGCTGAGCATCACGAGCAGGGAGCCCAGTTCTTTCGGCTCCTTGCTGCCCTACCAGTCTTGTTGGGTTCGTGGCGCCATCGCGGTGGCGGTGTTTCGCGCTCCGTAAGTGGCTATACGAAGCTGGGTACTCTCGCAGTCACCGGGCTGAGGGCCACTGCGGCTCGGGAGCTTTCCAGCAATCACATTTCCAAGTGGTTATCGTCGACCAATATGGCCGAGCCCGTGCACGCGCTGCTGGTGTGGAACGCCAATCCACTCGTCACCATGCCCAACGCCGAAGGAATTCGCCGCGGCCTGGAACGCGAAGATCTTTTCACCGTGGTCCACGAACAGTTCATGACCGCAACGGCCGCCTACGCCGACATCATCCTGCCCGCCACCACTCATATCGAGGCAACCGATGTGGTTCCTTCATGGGGTAGCCCGCACATCACCTGGAACGAAGCAGCGATACCGCCACTGGGTGAATCGGTTTCTAACACGGAACTGTTTCGCCAACTGTCAGGGGCCATGGGCTTTACCAATCCCGAGCTTTTCGCTACCGACGAGGAGCTCCTCGATGCGGCCTTTGAAGGCGCCGGGCACTTCATGTCGGGGAAGAGTGCTGCGGCATTGCGAGATGCTGGCACGCTGCGGTCCAATCTCGACGAAGCCCATATGCCCTATGCCCAGGGAGGATTCCGGACGGCTTCAGGACGAGCTGCGCTGGCTTCCAACAGCATGCGTGATGCAGGATTCGGGCTGACCGCTACCTTCGTTCCGGCCATGGAAGGTCCGCACGGTTTGCTGCGCGGTCGATTCCCGTTGTGTTTGATGTCCCCAAAAATTCACACGCGATTCTTGAACTCATCCTATGCACACCTACCAAACCACGGCGGGCGTGAAGGCCGGCCCTATGTTGAACTTCACCCGGCAGATGCCGAAGCACGGGGCATTTTGGATGGTGAGATCGTCGAGGTGTTCAATGATCGTGCAACCCTGCAGCTCCGGGCCCGTGTCGGCACAACAAGTCGCCCAGGAGTAGTCATCGTGCCGTTTGGTTGGGGCCCCGATCAACACCTTGATCATAAATCGGTCAACGCGCTTACCAACGATTCACTTACCAGCTGGGGTGGCGGCTCTTCCTATTCCGACACTTTGGTGGAGGTGCGCAAAAACTGATCTCAACGCATGCGGTCAGGTGGACTGCCTCAGGTTCCCGCCTTGAGATCAAGTGCAAACTCACTCAGGCGTTTAGCCACTCAGTAAGCACGCGTACTACAAGAGCGTGATCTTCTCGCTGTGGAAGGCCCGAAACCGTTACCACGCCCACGAGGCCCACGTTCTTTACGACAATCGGGAACGCCCCACCGTGGGCGGCATACTCTTTTTCGTCGAGCAGAAGTGCCTCACCCAACGAACGACCAGAGGCTCGCAGCTGACAGCCCATCCGGTAGGAACTCATGCCCACTCGCTTCACCAGACGAACCTTGCGCTCCACCCAAGCATCATTATCGGCCGAGGTGCCCGCCAGCGCTGCATGGAACACCTGCTGATCACCCCGTCGCACATCAACGGTAATGGCCAGATTCTCCCCACGTCCTGCCGCTACAAGTCGCAGCCCTAAAGCAATGGCGTCATCGTTGGTAAAGGTCGAAAAGACCATCGATTCTTCCTGCAAGCGAAGTTCGTCGTCGGTGGGGTCAGCAGCCATACACTCACCCTAACCGGCAGCGTTGCACCCCAGTTAGCGGATCGCTCCCGATTCCTGCAACGCAGCAATCTCGTCGGCAGTAAAGCCCATTGTTTCGAGGGCCGAGCTGGTTTCGGCACCGGGATGCGAAGGAGGCCCGGCGATCTCAGGAACCGTGCGGCTGAAGCGCGGTGCTGGGCTTGGCTGCACAACGCCTGCCAATTCTTGAAACGTTCCGCGAGCCACATTGTGCGGATGCTTGGGAGCCTCGGCGAGCGACAGCACCGGAGCAAAACACACATCGGTATGTTCCATGATGGCGCACCATTGATCTCGGGTTTTCTGTTTGAAGACCTCGGCCATGTTGATCTTCTTCCCAGGCCAGTTTTCTTGATCAAACTGATTGTCCCAAAGGACATCGGAAAGATCTGCAAGCTTACGAAGCTCAGCGTAGAACTGCGGCTCGATAGAACCTATTGACACATACTTTCCGTCTGCACATTCGTAGACGTCATAGAACGGGGCGCCGGTGTCCAGCAGGTTGGTGCCCCGCTCCGGCTTGTGAATGCCCATGGCCGTGAAAGAGTGGAACATAGACATCAACGTGGCTGCACCATCAACCATGGCCGCATCAACTATTTGGCCCTTGCCTGAGGTCTTGGCTTCCAACATGGCGCACACCAGGCCGAAGGCCAAGAACATGCCGCCACCACCAAAATCGCCCACCAGGTTCAGGGGAGGTGTTGGTCCCTGACCGGCCCGGCCAATCGGCTCCAACGCGCCGGCGAGGGCAATGTAATTAATGTCGTGACCCGCAGCCATGGCATAGGGGCCGCTCTGTCCCCAGCCAGTCATACGTCCGTAAGCCAGGCGCGGATTGCGGGCAAGGCAAACATCGGGTCCCAGACCTAGACGTTCAGTAACTCCCGGACGGAAACCTTCAAACAGTGCGTCGGCCTTCTCCACCAAACGCAACACCACTTCCACCCCGGCAGGATTCTTGAGATCCACACCAATACTGTGGCGACCTCGTCGTAAAATATCCTTTGGTGGATTCGCGGGATCACCGCCACGCACCTCCTGGGCACGCTCGACCCGGATCACTTTGGCCCCCATATCGGAAAGGAGCATGCCGGCAAAAGGGCCAGGCCCGATCCCAGCAAGTTCAATGACGGTTAATCCAGTAAGTGGTCCTGACATCTCTCTATCGTCGCCTCGCCTGAGCCCAAAGTTCAAGTCGAGAACCGAAACAGGCCGTAAACCCGGCCGCGAACCAGTGTCTGAACCACCCGGGAACGAGTTTCCGAACCACCCGGGAACCAATCTGCGAACCAGTCAGGGAATCCGCAAGAATTGGTTGGGAACCGCAGCGCAGGAGTTTCCCGAGTGAACCACCCAACGGGCGTAGGCGTGAAAAGCTGTTGCCTGATGAACGAGCAAGGATCCCCATCGCCAAGCGCAGCCGATACAAGCGCCAACGGCCACGAGCCCCAACCCGTAACCAGGGTCGATGCGCTCACGGGAAACATCGTCATCATCAACGCCAACCGTCAAAAACGGCCGAACCTGCCTTCAACCGGATGTCCTTTTTGCCCGGGTGGCGTAGAAGCACCCGAGCCTTACGACACCCGTTGGTTCAAAAACCGCTGGCCACAACTGCCTGGGGGAAAAGCAGAAGTTCTGCTCTACTCCCCGATTCATGATGCATCATTCGCCTCGCTCGGAATCGAAGGCGTCAGCAAAGTCATCAAAATGTGGAACGAGCGATTTCTCGAACTCGGCGCTAGACCTGATGTTGCTTACGTGTTGGAATTCGAAAACCGCGGACCCGAAGTTGGCGCCACCATCGCCCATCCGCACGGCCAGATTTACGCCTTCGATACCGTCCCACCGTTCCCCGCCCACGAACTCGGCTTATCTACCTGCGCCGTATGCGACGAACTCGCCACCCCCGGCCCCTTAGGGGAGCTCAATGTTGCCTCTCACAGCGACTGGGTAGCTTGGGTGCCGTCGGCTGCTGTGTGGCCCTATGAGCTTCGCATCGCCCCTCGCCAGCACTTCGGCGACATTCCCACCGCAAAGCCATCCTGGGACGGGTTCGCGGCCGTTTTGGTAGATGCGCTTTCGCGTCTCGATCGGTTGTTTGACGCGCCAATGCCGTACATGCTGTGGATTCACCAAAAACCTACCGACGGCGGCAATTGGCCCATGGCTCATTTGCATGTGCACGTAACACCGCTGCTTCGTGCTCCCGGAGTGCAACGATTTGTGGCCTCAGCCGAGCAAGGGGCGGGCGTCTACCTGAACCCGGTACCGCCTGAAGTCGCCGCCGAAAATCTCCGTAACTGCTAGAAGCGAAACCGAGTCATGAACCTCATCACTGCAGTGGCGCCGGGGCGCGTCAACATTATTGGCGACCACACTGATTACACCGGCGGGCTCGTTCTTCCTATGGCGATCAATTTGGCTACCACCATCACCGGTGAACGAAACGACAGCGGCCTCATCCGCCTCACCAGTGCCGACGAAGCGGGCGAAGTCGTTATACCTGTCGACATCGACGATCCAACCCAAGTAGCGCCAGCATGGGGTTGCTATGTTGCCGGCGTAGTGAAGGCGTTGCGAGAGACGGGCGCCGGAACTGCCACAGTGCAGTCAGGCGGGATTGCTGCAGGTTTTTCTGGACACGTAACGACAACGCTTCCGGTGGGCGCCGGGCTCTCATCAAGCGCCGCCCTGGAGGTCGCCGTAGCGCTAGCCCTGGGATTCTCCGGCTCAGTTATCGACTTGGCAAAGCTCACCCAGCACGCAGAACACATTGCCTCGGGCGTTCCGTGCGGAATTCTTGATCAATTGTCATCAGCTGCGGGCGTGGCCGGACACGCACTGAAAATCGACTGCCACTCTCTCGAGATCGAGCCTGTGCCTATGCCCGACGATATCGAAGTGGTGATTCTCTTTGGCCACCACCGAACCTTGGTCGGCAGTGCCTACGCCGAACGTGTAGCCCAATGCGCGGCCGCGGAGGCACTCATCGGCCCGCTGCGACTAGCAACTCTCGACGATGTTCTCGAAATCGATGATGCGGTCGTTGCTATGCGTGCACAACATGTTGTTTCAGAGAATCAGCGGGTTCGAGACTTTGGTGTAGCCATGCGCTCTAGTGATTACCGGGCCGCTGGTGCGCTCATGATCCAAAGCCATCAAAGCCTTCGAAACGAATTTGAAACCTCCACTCCACACATGGACTCCTTGGTAAGTGAACTGATGATTGCTCGTGGCGTCTACGGAGCTCGCATGACCGGAGGTGGTTTTGGTGGCTGCGTGGTGGCACTCACCGAACCGGGTGCGCTCGAAGACGGTTGGCACGTAACAGCGTCGCGTGGTGCCCACCTCGCATAACGTTGGCCGGCTCCAGAATCTGGCGGTCACACGCAGTCTCCTAGGATTCTGCTTGACTGGCACCATGAACGCTTGACTGACGAACAACAGCCGAGCCGACCCCAACGTAAGATCTCGATGGGCCGATGCTCGAGGTGAGGCACGGGCCTATGTTGCCGTAGCGGCTGCCACATTTCGCCAATTTTCTACCTACCGGCTTACCGCAATCGCTGGACTCATCGCCAACTGCACCTTTGGTGTAATCATGGCTATTACCTTTCGTGCCGCCCTTCGCGAGCGCGGAGCAGGCGGGACGCGTTCGGCAATCCTGGACGGTCTAACCCCGCAGACCATCGTCACCTACGCCTTCGCCGCTCAAGCCATTGCCATGGTCGTCTCGGCGTTTGGTGACTACGCCCTGGCCGCCAGAGTTCGCTCCGGAGACATCGCCACTGATCTAGGACGGTCGGTAGATTTCTCCTTCTTCCGCTTGGCCCACGATCTTGGCCGCTCCGCCTATCACCTTCTCGCTCGAGGATTGAGCGTGATGACCGTTGGATGGCTGGTGTTCCGCTTCCCGCTTCCAACATGGCTTGTCGTGGTGAAGTTCGTTCCGCTGGGTATTCTAGCCGCAGCAATAGCTTCAAGGCTGTGGACGATCGTTGGCCTGGCCTCGTTTTGGATGCGAGATGGAACGGGCGCGGTGCAATTGATGGTGGTGTTGGTTTCCTTCGGAACGGGAGGGCATCTACCGCTCCAGTTCTATCCTCCGGCGTTGAAACACGTGCTTCGGCTGCTCCCGTTTGCCTCCATGATGCAGCTCCCGTGCGGAGTTCTCGTTGGCGTGGAATCATTCACGAAGGTGGGTCTGCTGCAAATACTGTGGCTGGTTGCTCTGGAGATTGTACTTCGCATTGAATTGCGCCGAGCCCGGAACCGATTGGAACTCAACGGTGGATAACGTCGACGGGTTAACAAGAGATACCCGTGAGGGTGCATCAAGCTCACAGAGACTGCAACCGCAAACAGCAGAACTCGCACATGCACATACGTTTCGAACAACGGCAGCGTTCTACCGACGCATCCTCCGCCAACGTGTTGCTGCCGATGCTTCCTACCGGCTGTCGTTTGTGCTTCGCATCTTCACCGGATCAGTGCTCATACTGCTTGACCTAGCGGCCATCTACGGCTTGTTCACCAAAACAAAAACCATCGGCGGCTGGAATCGTCAACAGGTGCTGTTTGTGTACGCACTGGCCACGTCGGGCTTTCGAGTCGGAGATGCCTTCATTGGTGGGTGCACCGAACGAATTGGTGAGCACGTACGTACTGGACAGTTTGATCGCTTCCTCACCCGCCCGATTCGCCCCTTCATTCTCCTTCTTGGAGAGGAGTTTGCGTTTCGACGAGTGATGCAGGCATGCTCCGTCACGTTCGTTCTCGGGGCCGTTGTCGTCACCGGAAACTTTGCTTGGACTCCCGGTCAATGGCTCCTATTTTTTGGTTCGTTCATCAGTGCGACGATCATTTCCGCATCACTCTTCGTGATCGTAGGCTCGCTGAGCTTTTGGTCTCCCGACACTGCGGAAATGGGTAACAGCGTGACCTACGGTGGCAACTTCGCTGCTCAATACCCGTCACATATCTATCCTTCGTGGATCAAACGATTGTTGTTCACCGTCCTCCCACTGGCCTTCGTTGGTTACGTGCCCGCCTTGGTGTTGCTTCCCGGCGTGGCCAATCCTCTCAACATCGCACACTGGATTTCCTACTGCGCCCCGCTAACGTGCATTCCGGTGTTGGTAGCTGCCATCACCTGTTGGCGGCTTGGACTCCGCGCCTACCAAAGCACAGGATCGTGAGGTCTTCCATGGAACAGCCCCACGAACCCGAACCCTTGATGCTGCCGGGCCCCATCTCCGCTCCGCTTCAAGTCCCGTCGGAGCGTCCTTTCCGACCGGCAAGCCGGATCGAGGACCCAATCATTCATGCTGTCGGGCTGGGTAAGAAATTCGTCGTTCATACGCGCGCTGGGCGGATCCGGCGTACCACCACCAACATCACCGCGGTAGACGCCATTGACCTATCGATCTACGCAGGTGAATCGGTGGGATTCATCGGCCCCAACGGTGCAGGCAAGAGCACCACTATCAAGATGATCACCGGCGTGTTGACCCCGTCGACAGGAACCATACGTGTGCTTGGTATTGATCCGTTGAAGGAGCGGATGACCCTGACTCGCAGAATTGGTGTGGTGTTTGGACAACGCAGCCAACTCTGGTGGGATCTACCCCTTGCCGACAGCTTTGGCTTGTTGCGTCATCTGTTCCGCGTCAACGAAGCCGATCACCACGCATCAATGGCCTGGCTTATCGACTTGTTAGACCTCGGAAGTTTTCTGCAGACGCCCGTTCGCCAGCTTTCCCTGGGGCAACGCATGCGCGGTGAACTGGCCGCCGCGTTGGCCCATCGACCAGAACTTCTGATCCTTGACGAACCAACCATTGGATTGGATCTGGTGTCCAAAGATGCCGTGCGTACCGCGTTACGTCAGCTCAACGAAACCCATGGCACTACGGTGCTCCTCACCACGCACGATCTCGCCGATATCGCCGAGGTTTGTCGCCGGGTCGTGGTCATCAATCATGGAACGATCGTTGAAGACGGCCCGCTGCCGGTGCTGATTGCCCGTCTCGGCTCTGAGCGGATCGTCATGGTGGAGCTAACCGAGTCACATGCCCCGCTGCTCGTACCCGGCACAACACATATGCGCACAGAGGGCCGGCGCCAGTGGTTAAGCATCAACGGAGCCGAAACCACCGCTGGAGCAGTAATCGCAGCCATTGGCCAACGCGCAACGGTTGTCGATCTATCGCTTAGCGAACCAGATTTTGATGACGTGGTGCGCCGGGTCTACGGAGTGATGAGCTAGTGCGTGTGCGTGAAGACCTTATTTCAGCAGTCGGCTCATGCGCCGATCGGCGAGAGGTTTCGCTCCGGTTTGACAGGTGGCGCAGTACTGAATGCTCTTTGAGGAAAAGGCAACTTCGCGCACCACATCACCACATTCGGGACATGCTTGCCCCGTTCGCCCGTGTACTCGCATGCCGGATCGTTTCGCATCTTTGAGTTCGGCGACCGGTTTACCTGCGCTACGTTCCAAAGCTTCACGAAACACGCCGACGATGGCCTGATGCAAAAACGTGCATTCATCCGCGGTGAGGGAGTTGCTCGGCTTGAAGGGTGAGAGCTTGGCCACATGGAGCGCTTCATCGGAATAGGCATTGCCGATTCCTGCGATTAGGGCTTGATCGGTAAGTACACCTTTGATTTGTGAGCGCCCGGCAGTTTTGAGAATTTCCGTGAACGCCTCAACGGTGAAAGCTGAGCCCAATGCGTCAACGCCAAGGGTTCGGATGCGTTCAACGGTTTCGGGGTCTAGGGTTACGTGAACAGCTAGTCGCTTGTCCGTCCCAGCTTCGGTTGCTGTGAATCCCGAGCCGTCGTTAAAGGTGATCCGCAGGGCTTGGGGACCTTTGGTGAGCTTCGCCGAGGTAGCTTTCACCTCATCGGTCCAACGAAGCCATCCGGCCCGAGCCAAGTGAATGCAGAGGTAGATAGGATCGGAAGTGTCGACACCGAGCGCTCGGGTCTGCGCGATTAGAAACTTTCCTCGACGACTCCATCCCACAATCGCACGACCTTTCAGTGCGTCGAGCGGCGGATCGAACGTCTTCAGCGCGCTTATGGCGAGGATATCGGCACGCTCTATTACCAACTTAGCGGTGCGTTCACCCAACCAATTCGCCAACGACTGCACTTCGGGAATCTCAGGCATTGCGAATCGTTAGCCCTCCGTCAACCACCACGACAGCACCGCAAATGAAGCTGGCCGCCGGGAGAACCAAGCTCAGCGTGGCGTGAGCAACTTCTTCAGGGTCACCGTAGCGACGCAAGGCTGTGCGACGCCTGGCGAAAATCGTTTTGTGTTCATCAGGAATTGCTTCGGTCATACCGGTAAGAATCGGCCCAGGGCAGATGCAGTTCACGTTCACGCCTCGCGGGCCCAACTCCACCGCCAAGGCGCGAGTAAGCCCAATCACGCCGTGCTTGGAAGCAGTGTACGCAGCGATTCCCGGTGTCGCCCCTAATCCTTCCGTCGAGGCAATGTTCACGATACGACCGTCACCGTTGCGGGCTAAATCCTCCAAACATTCCCGTACAAAATAGGTATGTGCACTGAGGTTCACTGCCAGGGTGTAGTTCCAGGCCGTGTAGAAATCGTCGGCAGCAATGGGCGAGGCCATCGACACCCCGGCGTTGTTCACCAAAATGTCTATTGGGCCAAGTTGCTCGCGGACATCGTTGATCACATCGTGAATGGCTGAACCGTTGGCTACATCGACCACAAAACCAGAAGCCACTCCGCCGACATCGGTAATGCGCTGCACCGTTTCGATAACGCCTTCCGCATCA
>JAYTWN010000322.1:0-4814 GCA_043743435.1 Acidimicrobiia bacterium | reverse complement strand
CTCGTCGGGTTCTGTGCTGCTGAGGGTCCGTGTGCCGAACGCCGCGTGCACACTGAGTTGCCAGGACAGGCGGGTGCACCAAGGATCTATTCCTGGAGTGGTTGGAACCCGTGCATCCCAGGGCATCGTGCCGGAGCGAAGATCGTCGATAGTGAAACGCTCCACGCAAAGAGCCTCGCACGTGTTGGTGGCACCTTTGCAACCGAGCCGGAAACGTGGGTCGTAACTGGACGACTTCAGTCACTCCGGAAACTCCTTGTGCCGTCCAAAAGCGACATGCGTTTACTCGTTGCGTCGGGTGCCGAAGATGGCGGCTAGTCCACCAACGATGGCCACGATGGGTAGCACGGTGCCGAGATCGATGGAGAACCAACCGTTTTGTTGGCCGAGAAAACTCACGCCACCGAGCATAAACACCAGCCCCGTCACAAACGACAACACGTTGAAAGGCTTGGGGGTCCGTGGTGCGTGTGCGTCGGCCCGTGTATCCGAGGTGGAACCGCCTGAAGCTTTTCTGCGACTGTCTGCGCTCATGCGGAGATCCTGTTCTTGGCTCGGCCAACCGAGGAAAATGCGGGTGCATCGGTCGAATCCGCTTTGTCCGCAGCATCGGTGGCGTCGGACGTGGAGTTGGACGTGGAGGTGGAAGTGGAGTCGGGCGTAGAATCGGAGCCGTAGTTGAAAGAGAGGGAGCCGCCGCCCAGATCGGTGAGGTTCACTAGCTGGCCCTCCCGAGCAACTTCAATGGCGCCGACGCCAGCCCGTACATTGAGCGTTAACTGCGGGTTGGCTGCATTGCCGATCAAGAACTTCCGCTTGGTGCGACTGTTGGTCTTCCCAAACAGGGTTACCTCGCCGCCCCGAGTGGTAGTGGAAACCGCAACCGTGGCGTTAGCGGGAACCTCAATGGCGACTGCCCCAGCCCCAACGCCGACATCGACGGCCCGGGACGCCTTGGTGAAGTCGAGCTTGGTGAGGTCAAGGTTGATGGTGCCTGCGCCCAGGCGGTAACGCTTCTGCAACTCCGACAAACTTTTTGGTTGATATGCGCGCTGGCCAACGCCATCACCCCATTTGCCACCCACAAACGATCCGCCGGCCAACAACGCAAACAACACTGCACCAAGACTCAAAAACCCAAACGGACGACCGAACCAGGCGCCAACGAACAGCACCGCTCCCACACCAATGAGCGCAATGGCCAATACATTGTCGATCCCGGCTCCGAGGCTGATCCAACCGCTGCGTAAGGCAATGGCTGCGAATCCGCCTAACACCAACACGGTTCCGAGGACCATGCGTGAGAACTTCTTTGACGCGCGGGGATCGATGGTTCCGGCTCGGCTTGGAGAACTGGTGGAAGCTTGGGCGAAGCCGATCGGGTTTGCCAGCCAACTTTCATGGGTGGAGAGCGCATCTACCTCTCGACGGGCCTGATTGAGAAGATCGTCGGGAGTGAGCTTGGCTGGGTTGGGGCTGCTGGGCCCAGGATTGCGGGGATCGTTGGGTCGCGTTGGGTAGGGATTGAGACGCGCCGAAGCGCCGGACGAATCCGACGCAATGGTTGCCTGTGGCCAAGCGGGGGCTGCGTATCCCAGGCCCGGAGCTGTGGGTGATCTGTCAGCCGGGGAGGATCCGCCTGACCCGAACTCACCAGATCCAAAGCCGTCGGGGCTGAACCCGCCCGAGCCAAAGCCTCCGGGGCCGAAACCACCAGATCCAAAGCCTCCGGGGCCGACCCCGCCTGAGCCAAAGCCTCCGGGGCCGAAACCACCAGATCCAAAGCCTCCGGGGCCGACCCCGCCTGAGCCGGGCCAGCCTCCTCCTCCACCACCTGAGCCGGGCCAGCCTCCGCTGCTGTCCGCTCCGCCGCCGTTTTCCGGACCGGCTTGGCCGCGGCGCTTCACACGGGTTTCAGAGCGACCTTGGTTGGACGACTTCGAGAACAACACCGCGGACCCGATGCCGATCAGCGCCAGCGGCCAAAGCACATCGCCGTTGAGGTTGATCCCCATGCGATTGAAGAGCGAAAGGATGCCGATGCTGACAATGGCCACCGCCATCAACTGTCGGCCTTCCATCTTCTTGTGAGCTTGAGGAGGCCCTGCAATTGGCGACGAGTCACTGGGCTGAGTGTTTGGAAACGAAGAGTTCGAGCGAGGGGTGAAGTTCTGTCCCTGAGGAGCCTTGGCGATCAGGGCCCAGGCTACGAGGTAGAAGATCCAACCTATGCCGGTCATCACGCTCAACACCACCATGGCGATCCGTACGATTACGGTCTCCAGGCCGAGTGCTTCGGCGATTCCACCGGCAACTCCGCCAAAGACCTTGTCGTTACGGCTGCGTCGGAGGTAGCGGAGCTTGCTGGCCACGTCGTTGAGTTTGTTGCCAATCTCACCAGCGTTCCCAAACTCATGACCAAACCTGGGGTTGGCGTTGTGACTGAACCCGTTACCGAACCCCTTGTTGGCGTTGTCGTCGAACCCATGCTCGAACCCGTTCCGGGCGTTGTTGCCGATTCCTCCAGGCTGCCCAGGCTGCGCATGCTGCCCGTGCTGCCCGTGCTGCCCATGCTGCCCATGCTGCCCATGTTGTGCGTCTTGTTCAGTCGGCCCGGTGCGCTCGGTGTTTGGCGTTCCAAGCAAATCCGAGTCGGGGGAAGTGGGTGTGCTGTGGTGGTTGGGGTGCCTGTCGTCCATGGGATCCATCGTGTGCGATTACCAAGTCTCGCGCTATCGGTGTCAACCCGGAGCGTACCCTGAGAGACCCTGGCCAGGCTCAGGGGCCTTGCTCTCCCAATCAGCGGTCAGGCGAGGCAGACTCTGTATCGTGCAACGCGTATCTATTCACCGCTCTCGAAAGGGTCGAGTCCTTGGTGGGGTGGCTCGGGGTATTGCCCAAAAATTTGCCATCGATCCGCTGTATGTGCGGCTGGCCTTTGTGTTGCTGACCTTGGCTAGTGGAGTGGGTGTGTTTTTGTATGCCGCCGGCTTGGTCCTTATGCCCGATGAGAAAGGCTCGTTGTCTCGGGTGGGAAAGTCCCTCGATTCAGATTCCGATGTCACGCGAGGTTTGGCGTTCGGGGCGATCGTGTTGGGGACGGCGCTGTTACTTCGCCGAATTGGTGTGTGGTTTCCGGCCCGCTTGCTGTGGCCCGGTGTGTTCATTTTTACCGGCCTGGCCATGGTGTGGCGTCGCAATGCTGATGATCATGGCGCGAAGCACGGCGACTTTCGGTCTTTTACTGAGGAGTTGAAATCGGCCAAGGGTCCCCAGCAGGTTTGGCACGTTGTCACGGCTCATTGGGCGGGGTCTACGAAGTCGACGTCGGCTCGCGTGGTGGCTGGCGGCTTGCTGGTCCTTTCGGGCTCGGGTGCATTGTTTGCGTCGGGTCAGCCGTTGCAAGCAGTGCGCAATGCTCTCGTTCCAGCGTTCTTGCTTTTGGTTGGCCTTGGCGTAATCGCCGGTCCTTGGCTGTTGCGGTTGAGCAACGATCTTTCCGAAGAACGCAATGCGCGCATACGTTCTGAAGAGCGTGCTGATATTGCTGCGCACCTGCATGATTCGGTGCTGCAAACGTTGGCCATCATTCAACGCCGTGCCGATCAACCCAAAGAAGTCGTGACCTTGGCTCGTCGGCAAGAACGTGAATTGCGGGCTTGGTTGTACGACGGTACCCAAGTCCGCGCAGATGGCCAAGCGCAATCGATTGGTGAAGCGATTGAAGCCGTGGCCGACGATGTTGAGCGCGATTTCGGTGTGCGTGTCGATGTGGTGAAGGTGGGTGATTGTCCGGTCGATCAGCGCATGGAGGCTGTGATCGCCGCGGCTCGTGAAGCGATGGTGAATTCGGCAAAGCATTCGGGTGTTGAGGACATCTCTGTCTACTTGGAAGCATCCTGCGATGAGGTCGAGTTGTTCGTGCGTGATCGGGGCGCGGGTTTCGACGAAGCAACCGTCGCCACCGATCGACATGGACTGCGCGATTCAATCCGAGGCCGAGTAGAGAAACTTGGCATAGAAGTACGTGTGCATAGCGAAATTGGTGTGGGAACCGAAGTGCAGTTCCGTCTCGACCGCAACAGTAAAGACCAGCCCAGTAAAGATCAAAGCTCGCGAGAACCAATCGCCAAAGACCAGCCCAGTAAAGACCAGCCCAGTAAAGATCAGCCCAGTAAAGATCAGCCCGGTAAAGATCAGTTCGGTAAAGATCAGTTCGGTAAAGAGCAAAGCATCTCCGAAAACCAGAAAGCAACGTCATGAACGAGCGACCCGAATCCCCAGTTGTCCCTCCCGCTGCGGCATCGGCAGAGCTTGCTCGGGTGTTTATCGTCGACGATCATCACATGTTCCGTGTGGGGGTGAAGGCCGAATTGCAATCGTTGGTGCGCATAGTAGGTGACGCCTCAGAAGTTGATGCGGCCATCGAGATGATTGGTGAACGTTTGCCCGATGTGGTCCTCGTCGACGTGCATATGCCCGGCGGTGGTGGCGAAGCCGTCATTCGTGGTGTCTTGGCCGAGTTTCCGCAGGTGAAGTTTTTGGCCTTGAGCGTTTCTGATGCAGCGGAGGATGTCATTGCCATTATTCGGGCCGGGGCTCGCGGGTATGTCACCAAAACCATTTCTGGCCCGGAACTTGCCGACGCGGTGTCTCGAGTGGCTGCCGGTGACGCTGTCTTCTCCCCTCGGCTTGCCGGGTTTGTGCTTGATGCCTTTGCTCTGGCTCCGAGCGGCCCCAAAGTTGATGCCGAGTTTGATCAACTCACCCCGCGGGAGCGTGAGGTACTGCGTTTGATCGCCCGAGGTTATGCG
>JAYTWN010000321.1:0-3986 GCA_043743435.1 Acidimicrobiia bacterium | reverse complement strand
TAGCCGCGGGCAGCGCGACGATTCGAATACCGAAAAGTGAACTATGCGCGTGCACGTTTGCCTTCCTTATCGTAGAAGGGAGGTTCAGCCAAGGTTGCTACTCGGCCATCGACCATCACCGTTTCTATGATCGGCTCATGTTCGGACCACCCACGTTTTAACCATCCCAGCGCAATCGTGTGCTTCAGAAGTGGTGAGAAGAACGACGTCGCCACGTGCCCCAAAATGTCACCGGCAACCGCACCGAAAGCATCAGCCGCAGCCAGGATCGGCATGCCCTCTGTGGGTGCTGGTCCATCCATCGTGAGCCCAATGAGCCGACGACTGTTGGGCAGCGATGAGGTGCGAGCCAATGCTTCTTGACCAAGGAAGAAGGGCTTGTTCATTTTCACGGCCCAATCGTGCTGAATGCGCTTCGGGGTGGTGTCCATTTCGGTATCCATGCCAACGAGGATGTGGCCCTTCTCCAACCGGAGACCAAACAGTGCTTGAAGACCGTGCGGTTTGATGCCCATGTCTCGTCCGGCATCCATGAGTGCCCGCCACAGTTCGGCGCTGCGATCCCAAGGATGGTGCAACTCCCACGAAGCCTCACCGGTGAAGGACAGTCGCATGATGTGACATGGCACGCCAGCAACATCCTCATGGCGATGCTGCAAGAACTTCGGCGGCTCGCCAACTCCCAACCGCTTCAATAGTTCGCCACCGAGCGGCCCCGTCACGTTGATGGCAGCGAATGCATGCGTGCGGTCTACGAGGCGAACATCAAGACCCCAGGTATCCACCCAATCTCTTACCCACGCCTCAGCACTCGACGCACCGCCGGAGGTAAAGGTGAGCACGAAGCGATCTTCGGTCTCACGGCACACCATGCCATCGTCGAAGAGGTGCCCACGCTCGTTCAGTATAAGTACATAGCGACTACGACCGGGCTTGATATCGGCAATTGTGGTGGGGTAGAGGCGCTCCAAAACTTCGACGGCATCGGGTCCCTGAATGACCATTTTGCCCAGCGTGCTTACGTCGCCAATCGAGACCCCCTCGCGGACCGCCCAGTACTCGGCAACGTGATCGCCGTAATTCCACGGACGCCACCAACCGCCGAACCGGTCCATGTTCGCACCGAGCTTGAGGTGTTCTTCGTGAAGGGGAGTGCGCCGCCAAGCATCGAGGTAAATCCCCGAAGATGCTTCGGCCAAGGTGATTTGGCGAGTAGCTGGTCGAGCGGTGAACGGATCGTCGATAGAACCATCGTTACGCTGCGCGCTTATGAAGGCTTGCAGATGCGGCAAACACACGCTGCCCTGACAAGTTCCCGTGCCGGTGAGTGACGCACGCTTCATCAGCTCCAGTTCGGTAAATCCCAGGTCCCATGCGCCATGCCAATCCTCAACCGTGATTTTGGAACACGGACACGCCATGCCCTCCGTCGGACAGGAAGGAAGTGCATGTTTCGCTGAGGCGGGACCGATCACCCGAACCGCGGGATCATCGGCCATTCGGGAAAGAAGATCTCGGGGTGCGGTGCCCAAACCAAGGATGACCGTATTACACGTGTGCATACTGCTTTCGCCGTCGGTACCTTTGACCTGAATCTGTCCAACGCGTCGGCCGGGCTCATCGTTACTGAGCGCAGGCACGGGCGCAGGGAAAATTGCTTCAAGCGCGCCTTCGAGAAAATTGCAGTGCACACCCCGAGGTCGGATAGGCCCAATTGAAATGGTGTTCCCAAGATCAATACCGCTGGCAACAAGAGCCTCCGCGGCCTTGACGGTCAGCAGCCCTTGTAGATCATTTCCCGGCACAACCGGCTGCAATTCTGCGGCACCCGTGGCAACAACCACTTCGTGGGCGTGCACATGCATCATGGCGGCAGCGGTTCGCACAATGACTCGTGGTCCAGCGTAAATCGCCACAACTTCATGGCCGTCTTTACCGTCGAGCGCCAACACTTCTCGACCTGCAGCTTGTAGCGCCAAAACTTCAGCGGCGCCAGTAGTACTGCGGGAGCCAACCACTACAACGTCAACGTGGCGATGATCCACGTGTGCGTCTTCGGCAACGTGTTGTCCCGAAGCCGGTGACGCGAAAGCGGAAGGTGCACCAACCGCAGGATGACGCTTGATGACCATTCCGGCGCGAGCGGGGGTTTGGCAGGTGCGTACCCAAGAAACCCCGTCGACCTCGGCCACACAAGCACCGCAATCACCGGCCAAACACAACGTGCCACCCTGGGTTGGATGCTCACCGTTTCGCAGTATTGCCACCGCAACCGAATCACCAACTTGGGTTGCAATGGGCGTGCCGTCGAGCAGGATCCGAGGCGTCATAGTTTAACGATCGTACAACGAATGGCCCGCTGACAGTCAGTCGAAGAAGGTCTTTGAGGAGAACAGATATGGCAACATGTTCACATGAGTGCAACCGGACAGTGTGCATGTGGTGGAGTTCGCTATTCGGTGGAGGGCGAATTGCGTGACGTGTACAACTGTCACTGCGAACGTTGCCGACGAATCACCGGTCACTACATGGCCGCAACCGCTGCGCATCCTGCTGCTGTGGTGTTCGAATCCGGCGCAACGCTTCGCTGGTACGCACCGGTCGAAGGCGTCGAATATGGATTTTGCTCGGTCTGCGGATCTTCACTGTTCTGGCGAGCAGCGGCGCACCCGGAAATGCTCTCGATCTGCGCAGGAACCCTCGACCAACCAACGGGCCTGCACACCACCGACGCCTGGTACACGGCCGACCACGCCGACTACCACCAACCCCAAACCGGTTTGATCAATCACGACTACGAAGGCTGAGTTTGGTTTATGGCTAACCCCGAGACCGATCCTTCGGTTAGCTAGTTCGTGATGGCATCTCCCGCATGTATGGGGATCAATAGCGATTTTTTCACTGGTCCTTTAAATAATACCAAAAACTGGTATTATTGAGCATGAGCTTTCGGAACACATCAGTTTCTCTGTCGGAGCACTTTGTGGACTTTGCTAATCAGCAAATCAGCGAAGGGCGTTACGGCTCCACGAGTGAGGTGGTTAGAGCGGGTCTTCGGTTGCTTGAAGAACAAGCAGACCGACTGGCTTCGCTGCGAGCAGCGATCGACGTTGGGGATCGCAGCGGAATTGTCGAGGGATTCGATCCTTCGACCTACCTTGCTTCGCTTGCCGATCGGCAAAAGTAGAACGGGTATGAATTGGTCTATCTCTGAGGCGGCGTTGCGCGATGTGGATGAGATAGAAGCTTGGACAGCCCATAAGTGGGATGACGAGCAGGCGTACCTTTACATTGCTGCGATTTTTGATGCAGTTGCGAGGCTCTTGCATTCCTCGTTTCGTTGGTCGGTTGAATCCGTCCGTCCTGGACTGTTCAGAGCGAAGGCCGGTTCCCATTTGATCTTCTATCGGATCACCGAACTGGACGAGGTGCACGTCGTTCGCGTACTGCACGAAGTGATGGACATCCCGTCGCATCTGTAATTTTTGGATGCGCACCGTTGCACAGAGGCCTTGGCTTCAGCGAACTCCTTGGAACGATCCATTCAGTTGGCTGGTTCGTGATTGCGGCGATTCGGTCGTAGTTCTCGTCGTATGCAGCATGGTAATGCCAGCGGCCTCTGCGGCTGCTGCAATCAGCAGATCGGCGATGGTGACACTTCGGTGGTGTAGCCCACCCCGATGGGCCAGTGCCGACTGATTTGATCGCGCTCGCTTGAAGACCGCTCCAGTCTTGCTGGTAACCGGACTCAACGGTCGTCGGTCAGGTTGTTCATGCGGCGGCAAAAATCACGTCGTGCACGCCTCCCAGGATCATTTTTGCCGCCACGCTTGTCTTTGGGTTTCCCAAATCCTTCGCCAAAATGCGAGCTGGGCGAGCCTGAGTTCGTCACGAGCGTGCCTGCAACTGAGGCACGGAGGCCCCGGTTGTCGTTGACCGTTCCCGGGAGCGAAGCAAAACTATTCGTTCGAACCAATGGTGGACAG
>JAYTWN010000320.1:0-15271 GCA_043743435.1 Acidimicrobiia bacterium | reverse complement strand
GAAGCGAAACCGGTGGCCGATGCTGAATGTAAGGCACAGGGCGAAAAGGTACGTGCACTCGGTGGTTTGTATGTGCTTGCTACTGAGCGTCATGAGAGTCGTCGTATCGACAATCAGCTTCGCGGACGTTCTGGCCGCCAAGGTGATCCAGGGGAGAGCCGTTTCTATCTTTCGCTCGAAGATGAGTTAATGCGTTTGTTCGCCACTGGCGCAATGAACTGGGTGATGGGCCGTGCGTTGCCTGATGATGTGCCGATCGAAGCGAAAATGGTTTCTAAGGCCATCGAGCGTGCGCAGAACACCGTTGAATCGCGCAACGCCGAGATTCGCAAAAACGTGCTCAAGTACGACGAAGTGATGAACGAGCAACGAAAGGTTATTTACGCCAAGCGTGACCAAATTCTGACTGGTGGCGATTTGCATGGACAGCTGTTGGCCAGTCTTGAGAAGTCCATGAATGATTTGGTGGCTCAACATTGCAGTGCTGATTCACCAAGTGATTGGGATCTTGAGTCGCTCCACACTGAGGTAACTGGTTACTACCCAACGAAGTTCGCTGTTGAGGAGTTGGGGCAGGCGGCGAACCGTCAAGTGCTTACCGATTCTTTCGTGACTGAGGCCAACGAGCACTACGCGGCCAAGGAGGCTGAACTGGGTGTCGAGATCACTCGCGACGTTGAACGAAACATTTTGTTGTCAATCATCGATCAGCGATGGCGTGAACACTTGCAGGAAATGGACTACCTGCAGGAGGGCATCAACCTTCGCGCTATGGGTCAAAAAGATCCGTTGGTGGAATGGCAACGCGAGGGCTTTGAAATGTTCGGGCATCTCGTGCGTGCCATCGACGACGATTTTGTTCGGTACGCCATGCACGCCGAAGTGACGGTCGAGGCAGCACCGGCTCCGCTCATCCAAAACTTGCAACTCTCTTCCGCTGACGAATCCAACATCGGGGGCTTTGGGCTCGATGTCAGCGAAATGTTCGCGGCCACAGCAGTGCCACCGCAGCCGGTCGTGGCAGTTGATCAAGATGGCGTTCAGCGCATCGTTGCACCCGAGATGAACTTGCAACCGATTGTAAAGTCCCAGCAAGAAAAGACTGGCCGGAACGAGCCCTGCTATTGCGGAAGCGGCAAGAAGTTCAAGGCCTGTCACGGCAAGAACTCCTAGCATGGTCTTATGACCTTAACCGAGTTACGTGATCCAGTGGCAAATAGCCGTGCCCGTCTCATTGAGGCGCAGGGCTACTTGGCGCTCGATCATTTGCGCAGTGAAAAGGATCGTCTCGAAGCAGAGATGAGCGATCCTGAATTGTGGACGACAGATCCAACCAAGGCTCGCAAACTTGGTGGTGAGTTGGCCGCCGTAAACGATGATTTGGGTGCGCTCGAATCGTTGGATGAAAAAGTCAGCGACGCCGAAACGCTGTTGGAAATGGGTCTGGACGCTGGCGAGGAGTCGCTGGAGCCTGAGCTAAAAGAGCTGCTTGGCGAGATCGGGAAGCGGCTTGAAGCGCTAGAGATTCAAAGCCTGTTCTCCGGTCAATATGACACGGCCGACGCGGTGTGCGAAATCCATTCTGGTGCTGGAGGCGTGGATGCTCAGGACTGGGCCGAAATGATGCTGCGGATGTATATTCGTTGGGCGGAACGTCGCGGCTTCAGCGTAGAAATTGACGAGGTTACTGAAGGCAACGAAGCCGGTATCTCGAGCGCAACGTTTATCGTAAAAGGTAGGTACGCCTATGGCTTACTTGCCGCGGAGCGAGGCATTCACCGCTTGGTGCGGATCTCGCCGTTCGACCAGCAGGCTCGTCGTCAAACCAGTTTTGCGGCCTTCACGCTCTCTCCGTTTATGGAGGAAGTAGCCGATGTAACAGTTGAGGAAAAAGATCTTCGTATCGACACGTACCGTTCTACCGGTGCCGGCGGTCAGCACATCAACACCACCGACTCCGCGGTTCGTATCACCCACTTACCGACCGGCATCGTGGTTACCTGTCAAAATCAGCGAAGCCAGATCCAAAACCGTGAGCGAGCTATGCAAGTTCTGCTGTCCAAGCTCGCCGATCTCGCGGTTCAACAACGGGCCGATCAAGTTTCGGCCATCTCGGGGCCTCAAAAAGACGCGGCCTGGGGCAACCAAATTCGTTCCTACGTTTTGGCTCCGTACCAAATGGTCAAAGACCTCCGCACCAACTTCGAAACCGCCAAGGTTGACGATGTGCTTGACGGCGACATCGAACCGCTTATGGAGTCGTGGCTTCAATGGAGGCGCAACCCGACGACAGAGGAGTAGGGGTGTGCCTTTGTTTTTGGTTCTCCGTGTTTTTGATCTCTGTGGAAGTTCCAGCGAATATCCCCGAAGCGGCTTGCCGGTCGGGCTAAAGCACCAACGGTCGCAGTGACTAAGTCGGCCCGGCGGGGTAACCGAGGGGGCAGCGAAACGAATTTTGGAGCAGTCGTGAACCTTTGCGTTGCGCAAAGCACGGGAAGCCTAGGTTCCACTTCGAAGCACGAAGCTGAAGTAGCGTTTGATTTCGAATGATTCGACTTGAGAATGTTTCCAAGGTCTACAAGAACAAGACGACTGCGCTCCGAAGTGTCTCTACCGAGATTGCGAAGGGTGAGTTTGTGTTTCTCGTGGGCTCGTCGGGTTCGGGTAAGTCAACGTTTATGAAGTTGCTGCTCAAAGAAGAGATTCCTTCTGAGGGTGGCATTTGGGTCGCGGGCAAAAATATGGCCGAAATACCTAACCATAAAGTGCCGTTTCTTCGTCGCAACATTGGGTGCATTTTTCAAGATTTCAAGCTGTTGCCGAACAAGAGTGTGTATGACAATGTGGCCTTTGCGCTTGAAGTTATTGGTCGGCCGAAAAGCGTGATCACCACGCAGGTCCCGCAGATTTTGGATCTGGTTGGTTTGACCAAAAAGGCTGACAATCTTCCTACGGAGCTTTCTGGGGGTGAGCAGCAACGTGTGTCGATTGCCCGGGCGTTTGTGAATCGTCCGCTGATTTTGTTGGCCGACGAGCCCACGGGCAACTTGGATCCCAATACAAGTGTGGGCATCATGCGTCTGTTGGATCGCATCAATAAGACTGGCACTACGGTCTTGATGGCCACGCATGATCAGGGCATTGTGAATTCCATGCGTCGCCGGGTGATTGAGCTCGATCGTGGTTCGCTGGTTCGTGACCAGGCCCGTGGCGTATACGGAACGTTGGATTAACGTCTTATGGCAATCAAGGTTTCTTATGTAGTCAAAGAGAGCGTCGGGAATCTTCGACGCAATCTGTTGATGACGGCCGCTGCGTTGATCACGGTGACGATTTCTTTGGCGTTGGCTGGGGCGTCGTTGCTGTTTCGCAACGGTATCGACAACGCGTACATCCAGTTCAAAAATGGTTTCGACATCACGGTGATGATGAAGCCAGATGCTTCGCAGGAACAAATAGACGGCATCGGTGCCGAGCTGAGATCGAACCCGCAGATTGATCAAAAGGCGAAGAAGCCACGCTTTGTTACCAAGGAAGAATCCTTCTCCGAGATTCAGAAGATGTTTCAGAATGCTCCGGAAACCTTGTCAGCGTTTCGGGGTGTGGAAGATGCTCCTGCGCAGTGGCGGTTTAAGCCTGTTGACGCTGAGCAGCTAGAGATTCTCGGTCAACGTTTTGAAAAACGTGCTGGCGTTTTGAGTGTTTCGTATGCGAAGTCTGCCAAGTTGATTCGCTCTGTTGCTCAACGAATTCAGTTGATTGTGCTTTGTATCGCGGGAGCGTTGCTGCTTTCTGCGGTGATCCTTATTCTGAACACTGTCCGTATGGCCATCTTTGCCAGACGCCGAGAAGTTGCGGTGATGAAATTGGTGGGGGCAACGAATGGGTTTATTCGTTTGCCGTTCATGGTCGAAGGTCTGTTGCAAGGTCTCCTCGGCAGTATCGCTGGGTTTGGTCTGGTGGCTATCGGGACCAAGTTTGCGCAGTCTTCCCTGCGGCACTCAAACGTGCCGATCGCTCGAACCATTGCCGTGAGTTCCACACAGCTTTTGAGTACGGGGATCTTTATGTTGATCGTCGGCGCGTTAGTTGGGGCTTTAGGTTCAGCGGTCGCAGTGTCTCGTTTCCTCGATGTTTAGCGGCCAAACACGCCTCTAGCGCATGTGAGCGTAAATCATTGCGTAGTGTTCTGGCGGACTTTCCGCGTTGGTGCTGGCAACTGAGGTCAAAACACTACGCAATGACTTACGCTTCCCCGCAGTAGCGCAGAAATACCGGTAGGCCAGTGCCAAAGCGTGCCAAGTCACTAATTTGAGCGAAATCTGAGCAAAAGCTCGGATTTTGCTTGCCAAAGCTTTGGTTATGCCCGACGATGCTTCTATGAAGGTTTTTGTCGACGCAGAAAAGTGCCAAGGGCACAATCGTTGTTTCGCTATTGCTCCCGAGTTGTTTGATGTCGATGACCTCGGCAACGCATTCGTGATTGGTGATGGGGCCGTACCTGTCGAGCTGGAAGCGAAGGCTCGGCTCGCGGTGGCCAACTGCCCTGAGCGCGCCATCACGATTGCGGAGGGCTGAGCACAATGGCGTTGGAGACTGCTCGTCAGGCCCCTGTTGTTGATTGGGCCAGCGATTTTGATCATACCGACCCGGTTTGGGTGGACAATCCGTTCCCAATTTGGGATGAGCTTCGAAACACCTGTCCCTTGGCTCGTTCTGAGCGCTACGGCGGCACGTGGCTGCCAACGACGCACGAAACGGTCAGCAAGGTTGCCTATGACACCGAGAACTTCACCTCGTGGAGTGTGGTGGTGTCCAACGGTCGGCCTCCGGAAGACAACCGCCCGGTGGGTGGGGCGCCTCCGATTACCAGTGATCCTCCGTTCCACGGCGTGGCGCGTCGGTTGTTGCTTCCAGCTTTTGGCCCCAAGGTCATTGCCGCGTTGGAACCGCAAATCCGTGAGCTTTGTCGTGCCCTGCTCGATGAGCTTGCCGGAAAAGATCTCGTTGATGCCGCAGCGGACTACGCCGGGCATATCCCACCGGATGTCATTGCGCGGATGCTTGGTTTGCCGCTCGAAGATGGTGAGCTATTTCGGGAATTCGTGCACGGAACTCTAGAAAACGTGGCCGCTCCGCTCGAGGTGCGCCAAGAGTTCTTTGCTCGTTTCGATGCCTACATTGGCCAACAGATTCAGTCGCATATCGATGAACCCAAGGATGACTTGATCGGGTTCTTGCTGAACGTGGAAATCATGGGAGCCAAGCTTGAGCCCAGCCATATTGGCGGAACCATTATCTTGCTACTCGTGGCAGGAATCGACACCACGTGGGGTGCCATAGGTGCGAGCCTCTGGCACCTGGCCAACAATCCTGCCGACGTTGAGCGCTTGCGTAACGAGCCGGAGCTTTGGGACACGGCCATTGAGGAGTTCCTGCGTGCCTATGCCCCGGTGACCATGGCTCGTCTCGTGGCCAAGGATCACGAGTTCAACGGTTGTCCGATGAAAAAAGACGATTGGGTTCTGTTGCCCTTTCCTGCGGCGAACCGTGATCCTCTGGCCTTTCCCGATGCCGACAAAGTCATTCTCGATCGTGCCGAGAATCGTCATGCGGCAT
The DNA here is from genome assembly GCA_043743435.1 of Acidimicrobiia bacterium. Lineage (GTDB taxonomy): Bacteria > Actinomycetota > Acidimicrobiia > Acidimicrobiales > JANYDT01 > JANMZO01. Next base: position 9,652 of record JAYTWN010000320.1, on the reverse strand, counting down.
TCGGTTTGGGTATCCATCGGTGTATTGGATCAAATCTGGCTCGGCTCGAATTACGGGTTGCCTTGCAGGAATGGGTGGCCCGTTACCCCACCTTCAGCGTGGCTGACCCTGCTGGTGTTCGGTGGGCGGCAGGTCAGGTCCGCGGTCCTCGTGAGTTGCCGCTGAAGATCGGCTGATCCACTGCTCAACTTCTCCTGAGGTTGAGGTTGAGGTTTAGCGAAGTTTTCCGAAAATCGGAAGTCCCCGATCGGCTTGCTGGTTGGAAAGAACTTCTGGTGAGACTCGAAGCGGAACTGAGATGGGGCCCGACAGTTTGAACGGGGTCTGCGGGCACCCCGATTTTTACATTGGCGGTTCGGTCAACATGACGTGATTGGTGAGCCTCGCCTACGCTTGCGCAGCCTTATTCTCTCGTTTCTTGAAGGATTCTCATGCGTTTTGAAAATGTTGCTCGTCTCGACGGCAAAGTCGCCTTGATTACTGGTGCAGCGGGCGGCATGGGTTTGGTGGCTGCTCAGCTGTTTGCTCAGCAGGGTGCCCGGGTGATGATTGCCGACTTCAACGCCGAAGGGGCCGAGGCTGCAGCGGCAGGTATCCGGGCCGACGGTGGCGAAGCGGCAAGTGTTGGGGGCGACGTGGCTTGCAGTGCCGACGTGGAAGCCATGGTTTCTGCCACGGTCAAAGCGTTTGGTGGTCTCCACATTCTGTACAACAACGCGGGCATCATGATGGGAGACGATGACAATCCGGTAACCACTTCAGAGGACGTTTGGGATCGCACCATGGAGGTGAATCTGAAGGGCGTTTTTCTGGCCTGCAAACACGGAATTCCGGCGATGTTGGCCTCGGGCGGCGGTTCAATTATTAACGTGGCTAGCTTCGTGGCCCACATGGGTGCGGCCACACCGCAGATTGCCTACACTGCCAGCAAAGGTGCAGTGCTGTCGATGACCAGGGAAATTGCCGCGATTTATGCTCGTCAGGGTATCCGGGCGAACGCCTTGTGTCCAGGGCCTGTGGGCACGCCGTTGTTGGCAGAGTTGTGGAGTGACCCTGCCCGCAAGGCCCGTCGTGTGGTGCACATCCCGATGGGTCGTTGGGCCGAAGCTGAGGAACTGGCTCGTGCCGCTCTGTTTTTGGCCAGCAACGATTCCTCTTTTATGACCGGCCAATCCTTAATCGTGGATGGCGGAATCGTTAGCAGTTACACTACGCCGGAGTAGCGACTTAGTGCCCGGGTAGAGCGAACCTTGGGCGAACCGTGACCCCTCGTTACGCGTGTTGGTTGCGATTTTTGATGTGTCGAGTTATTTCGATCAATACGGTTACACCGATGGCGCACCCAAAGGCCAGCACTAGCGCCTTGGAATGATCATCTTTGAATCGCTCGCCAAACACATAGCCAAGCGTCGCTCCATAGGCAGCCCAGATCGTTGCGGCGAGCCCCACAAAGGTGACGAAGCGTCTTCTTGGTTGGTGGGTGATTCCCGACGCCAGGGTGATCATGGTTCTACCGCCGGGAATGAACCGTGCGGTGAGGAGGAGCGATCCGCCGCGTTTGTCAAGTTGGGTTTTGGCCCAATCAAGTTTTGCTTGCCGCTTGGGCTTGGCAGCGGCCCAACGCTCGATTCGCCTTGCCGCTCGCTTGCCTATTTCGTACGCCGTGTTGTCACCGAGTGCGGCTCCGGCAGCGGCAAACACGATGACGAGGGGAAGCCATAGCGACCCTCTGCCCGCAGCTATGCCTCCAAGGATTACGGCGGTCTCACTGGGAACGATGGGCACTATGGCATCTAGGTACGCGATGGCGAAAATGAGCCCGTAAAACCAAGGATTTCCTGAGACGTCGGTAAGCCAATCGGTGAATCCAGACAACATCGCAGCAAGCATCGGTAGACGCTAACGCGCCGGACCGCTGGGTAAATGTTCTTGAGGAGTGATTGTGTGGTTTCTGCAGCTGCTTTCGTCGTTGTTTTTCGCTGAGTCCCAGCTCAGTGCCGCTGCCCAAGTTTGCGAGATTCACAGTATTGCGAGAGATTGCGAGGGATTGTTAGGGATTGTTAGGGATTGTTAGGGATTGCCAACTGTTGCAGTATTGAAACGAGACCTGCAATCGGCGTGTCCGCACGTGCCGTTTGGATAAGCGCACTGTCGTTTAGGGTGCGAAGTTGGCCCCGCCACCTAGCAGGGAGGCGTTTATGTGTCTTGCCTCAGAGCTGGTAGAACTTCGATCCGGTGTTGATCGCTCCTACACTCGCTGGTATTCGAGATGACGCAACACTTGTCAAGCAGTTGGAGATTGCCATGAGAACAAACGATATGAGCGGGTTGCTGTCAGTCGACGATCTCGGCATTGCCGTGGAAATGGGATCGATTGACACAGTGTTGGTGGTCTTCCCTGACTTGGCCGGGTCGTGGAAAGGCAAGCGCATGACCGGAAAGTTTTTTATGGACGATACGGTCCGCCACGGAATCGAGTCGTGCAACTACCTGATTGCAACCGACGTTGAGATGAGCGTGCTGCCCGGCTATCGCTTTGCGAACTGGGAGGCAGGCTACGGAGACATGAAGTGTGTCCCTGACCTCAACACGTTGCGCGTGATTCCTTGGTTGGAAAAAACGGCATTGGTCATCTGCGATTTGCTCGATGAGCATGATGTCCCGATTGAGGTTTCGCCTCGTCAGATTTTGAAACGTCAGTTGATGCGTGCCGCACAAATGGGTTACACGGTGAAGTGTGGCGCCGAGCTGGAGTTCTTTCTCTTTAAGGAAAGCTACGAGACCGCGGCGGATAAGGGGTATCGCGATCTCACGCCGGATTCGAACACGATTCAGGATTATCACATCTTGCAAACCTCGAAAGATGAGCACATTATTCGTGCCATTCGCAACGGGATGGAAGCTGCTGGTGTGCCCATCGAGTGTTCCAAGGGTGAGGCTGGTTTTGCGCAGCACGAAATCAATCTTCGCTATGCCGAGGCGTTGGAGATGGCCGATCGTTTGGCGATTTACAAGAACGGTGCGAAGGAAATTGCTGCGTTGGCCGGCCGGGCCATCACGTTTATGGCCAAGTACACGATGGCGGATGTGGGCTCGAGTTGTCATATTCATTCGAGTATCTGGGACACCGAAACGGATCGTTCAGTAACGGCTGATCACGATGGTGCGTATGGGATGGCGAAGCCCTTTGCTAGCTATTTGGCGGGGATGATTGCCACAGCCCGAGAATTTTCCTGGATGTTCGCGCCGACGGTGAATTCCTATAAGCGATACCAACTTGGCTCGTGGGCGCCAACGGCGGTGGCGTGGGGTGCAGACAATCGCACGTGCGGTTTGCGTTTGGTTGGGCATGGTCAGGGGCTTCGCGTGGAGTCGCGCATTCCTGGTGCGGATGCGAATCCGTATCTGGCCTTTGCGGCGGTCATCGCAGGTGGGCTGCATGGCATGGAAGCGGGGCTGGAGTTGGAGGCACCGTTCCAAGGCAACGCCTACGAATCGAAGGAAGTTCCTCGTATCCCCTGGAACATTGTCGAGGCCATTGACTTGTTGAAGAATTCTGCTGCAGCCAAGGCGGCCTTTGGTGAAGAAGTAGTGCATCACCTGGTGACGACGGCCGAGCATGAGTGGTTGTCCTTCAACAAAGCGGTTACCGATTGGGAGCTGCGTCGAAACTTTGAACGCTGGTAGCGCCTGATAACGCTTGTGCCTGTCATGGTTCGGTCGGTCTCGGTTCTGGGCGCGCCTGGATCCGGCTTTCCGGTTTCGAAACGGATGCTTTGATGGGGCTTGAAGCAGATCCCGACCGGGCATTGGATGCCGGGACTGCCAGCATGGGTGAAGCTTTCTTCTAGGATTGCCGTATGTCTCGACCGCTGATTGCCGTGTCTTGTCGACCTCGTGCGGCGGGCGAAGTGAAGAACTGGCCTGATACGCCAAGTGCCGTTATGCAATACACCTACCTTGATGCGTTGTGGAATGCTGGCGGGGACGAGGCGATTGTTGCCCCCAGGTTGACTGATCGAGAAGCTATGCGCGCGTATCTTTCCCGGTTCGACGGGTTGATGCTGGTTGGTGGAGGGGATATCGATCCAGCTCGTTATGGGCAGGATCGTCAGCGTGAGGTGTATGGCGTCGAGGAATCGAGTGACTCTTTGGAGATTGCCATGATTGAGGCGGCCATCGATTTGGGTTTGCCTACGCTGGCGATTTGTCGTGGGCTGCAGGTGTTGAATGTGGCGAGAGGTGGGTCGCTGGTGCAGCACATCACCGGCAGTGAAAATTTTGATGAGCATGGCCAACCTGGTGAAGGTTTTGCTGTCCATCCCGTCTCGGTGGTCGCTGGTTCGCAGTTGGCGAAAACCCAAGGTGGTGCGTCGACGATTGAGCGCTGCTGGAGCTATCACCATCAAGTGATCGATACTCTCGGCCAAGGTCTTGTAGTGACTGCTCACGCTGCAGACGGTGCGATTGAGGGTGTCGAGCTCCTCGATTCTGCTGCGTGGTTGGTTGCAGTGCAATGGCATCCTGAGCGCACCGCTTATGAGGACCCCGCGCAGCAGGCGTTGTTCGAAGAGTTGGTCCGCCAGGCTTGTTCCTATCGCGGAGTCTGGACTCGCCACAAATCTTGAAGAGTCAGCCGATAGTTCGCAACTTGATACGGAACGCCGCCTCCCGTGTCAATCGAAGATGCCATACGTACCCATACTGTTATCGATGCAGCGATTGTTTCCGCCGAAACGAACTCGGTGGTGCGTCTCTAGCGGTGGTCTTGAGCGCAACGAACTTAAGCGAGTCGGCTGGCAATCTACGCGTGAACAGCTGGGCGACGATCTGCCCATGGGGTGCTTCGCTCCAGCTCGGCTGCGGTGCGAATGAGGAGATCCTCTCGTCCGTAAGCGGCGATGAGTTGGATGCCCACCGGCATGCCGGCGAGGCTTTGGTGTAGCGGAATCGAGATGGCCGGTTGCCCGGTTACGTTGCAAAACGACGTGAAAATGGCCATGGCCGTGCTCTTCAGAATCGTTTCTGGACGAGTGGGATCGGGTTTCGCATCGCCAAGTAATGGGGTGGGAATAGACATCGTGGGGGTCAGGAGCAAATCGAATCCGCCCCCATCGACACCGTAGGGATTGTTGATGTCCATCCACCAAGCTGCCATGGCTCGTCGCCAGCGGGAGTTTGCGGCCAGTGCGTCGGCATAGTCAAGCGGGCCTAGGGAACGGGCTGCGGTTGCTTGGTTCCAGGTGTGGGCTTCTACGTCGTCGGTAGTTACTTCACGGCCCAAGAGCTCACCGATGATGCCCAAGTTTTGTGCCGCTTGCATGCCCCACAACAAACCAAAAGACCGGGCGATGGTGGAGATGTCGTCGTAGGCCTTGGGGTAGTTGGCTTCAACGTGGTGGCCGAGATCGGCGAGCAGTTGTGCTGCTTCGGTAACCGCAAGTACACATACGGGATCGGCACCACCGAATGGACTTTGCGTCATGAAGCCGATGCGCAGCGGTGTGGATGGGCCGGATAGTTCGTCCACATAAGGTCGTAGTGGCAGGGGAGCGGTAATCATGTCGCCCATTCCCGGGCCCCACGTGGCATCGAGCATGGCGGCGGTATCGCGCACGGTTCGGCTGACCACGTGTTCTACGCCAAGTCCGTTTTCCGCTCGTCCGGGGCCCATGGTTATGCGTCCCTGGGAGACCTTGAGGCCGACGAGTCCACAGGCTGCGGAAGGGATGCGAATGGATCCTCCGCCATCAGTGGCGTGGGCGATGGGCACGAGTCCTGCGGCGACCGCGGCGGCGCTTCCTCCACTGGATCCTCCGGAGGAGTAGGCGGTGTTCCAGGGGTTGCGGGTGGGTCCGGTGGCATCGGATTCGGTGGTGGCTACGAGCCCAAGTTCGGGTGTGGCGGTGCGCCCGACGATGATCAAACCGGCCTGGCGGTAACGGCCTACCAGCCAGGAGTCATTTGGGGCGGTGTATCCGGCGGCTTGGAGGGCTTTGACACCGTTGTGCATGGGGTCACCAGCACTGGGCGACCAAAGGTCTTTGAGAACAAAGGGCACGCCAACGAAAGGTTTGGAGCGATCTACAACGCTTACGGCATCGGCTTCGGTGCGAGCTCGTTCGAAGCGTCGATGAATGACGGCGTTCAGTTTCCCGTCTACTCGTTCGATTCGTTCAATCGCGGCATCAACCAGTTCACGGGCACTCATCTCGCCAGAACGGACCAATTGCGCCTGTGCTGTGGCATCGAGTGACGACAGGCCCGCTCCGTGCTTTTCCGACGAGGTGCTGGTGTCCGTGGCAGGAGTCGTTTGCCCGTTGCCATTGGCGTTGGTGTCGTTGTTGTTGAGGGTGTCGTTGGCGTTGTTGGTGCTCGTGTCGCTCGTGTTCATGCAGGAACTGTATTGCACACAACGCGGTGAAACCGCTCCAAACACTGAGCAATGTGTTGCTCAGTGTCATGGTTGGTGCAGTCGAGTGAACGGTTGCTGGTTAGTGAGCGAATTGACCGGGTTCTCGGCCGGTTCCGGGTGCGCCGGCGAAGGCTTGGGCGATGCCCATCCAGTCCTGAGCGAGCGGTCCGGTAACGATAAGACCGGTATCAGCCATGTGTCGTCGTTGCGTGACGGCAAGGCAGAAGTCCAGCGCCGATCCTTTGACCACATTGGTGTCATCAAGTGCGTCGTTCCAGGCCCAGCGGTCGCCATTGGGGCCGGTCAGAACTACTTTGATGTCCCCGTCGGGAGTCTCGCGGCGGTTGGTGGCGTAGCTGAAGGCCCGGGCACGCACACCGATATGGGCGACGTGGCGGAGACGATCTGTGGGCTTACGAGTCACGCCCAACGTGTCGGCGATGTCTTGCCCGTGCGCCCAGGTTTCCATGAGTCGTGCCGTGCCGAAGCTCATGGCTCCCATGGCGGGGCCGTACCAGGGCAGACGGACTTTTGGGTCGAGGGTGCGAAAGTTGGCGGTCATTGCCGTACGTGCGCTTATGAACCAGTTCAGAACGTCGTTGGTCGATTTGGCTCGGCCTCGACCGATACTTGGTTCCATGGGATCGGCAGCCGCCATGAGTTCTTTTGCGCTCGCTGCGAACGCTTCGGGATCGGTGGCGGCCAGGTTGCCGGTTTCGTCGAAGTAGGCGAGGTGGCTGATGGTGTCGCGAATTGACCAGCCGTCAGCCGGTGTGGGTGAGTCCCATTGGGCCGGGCTGAGCGGAATGATGATGCGCAGCAGGTCTGCGGTTTCTGCGCTGAGGTCGTCGCAGATGGCTTCCATCGGGTTCACAGCGGGGGCGGCAACTTCTGGGGCGGCTTCAACGGGGTTTGCAGAATTCTCAGGCACGCAAGAACCGTAGTGCAGCCGGCACGTTTGGTTTTGGCTTGGGTCGATAGGTATTTGTCCACCGACGTGACCGAGATGCACACGACCGAGTGACTTGCTGCTCTAGCCCTTGCCTTTGCAGTCGTAGAGGGTGAATTGTCCCGCCGTCGTCCCGCCGGGGAAGGCGCGAGCTTGATCTGTGGTGGCGGTTTTTGCATTGGCGCTTTCTGCGACGGTTGGCTTGTTCCAGGTCGCTTCGTCCACTAGATCGCAATTTGCCGTAACCCAGGTGGTCGCGATGTTCCCTCCAGGGCCACGTCCATCGGGTCCTCGACCACCGGGTCCAAAGCCGCCTGCTCCAAAAGGTCCGCCCCCTCGGTTCGCAGCGCCATTCCCGTCAACTCCGCCTTCACCAATAGCTCCTCCAAATCGACCACCACCGAAGCCACCTCCTCCGAAGCCACCTGCTGAGGTCATGAAGTACCGAATGCGACCGTTGCTAATATGTTCACGTAGCATCGTCTCAGTGAGTATTGGGTCGCTGCCGATAAAGCCTCCGGTGGCCATCACGGCTTCACCGGTGGTGATAATGATGGGTTCGGCTACCCCAGCGCTGGGTACGCCGAGTAGCCAGCGTTCCGTGGTGCGGTTGGCGCGTAGATAGGTGACGAGTGATGCGGTGTTTGACCGAGAGAATTGGAAGCCGCCGTTGGGAATGATGCCCCCTCCAAGCCCGGCACCAAATTGGGTTCGGTAGGGAATGGCGTACGGGAGGGTACCGCTGGTTCCCGAAGTGAGGGATCCCTGAAGATAGGAGGCGGGTGCGAACATCGCGGCCACGCTGGCCAACGTTGCAGCGGCGCTGGCCCAACGAAGCCGTTTCGAGGACACGCTTACAATGATAAGTGTGCAGAGTACTGCGCAACCGACGACGGCCAGGGCAACGGGTGCACCAAAGCGTCGCCACGGAACTCGACGAGCAATCACCCATTGAGCCCAGGCAGTGAGAGAAAGTGCAACAGGAAGGGCCAGGCTCAGTATTCGTTGCCAACCTGAAGCTTTTGCTGCGCTCACAAAGGTGGCAACGCCGATCCCAGCAAGTGCCGCGATTGGTGGGCCGAGTTGGGCGAGATAGTAAGGATGCACGATGCCTTTGGTGATGGAGAAAGCGCCGGCGGCAATGGCGAACCATCCGCCGAAGACCAGCAGCGGGGCCAGGCGACGGGAACTGCGAAGTCCAATGAAACAAAGCGCGCTTAGTGCTCCAATGATGGACAGGGGGAGCAGCCATCCATTTTGGGTGCCAAGGTCACTGTTGAAGAGTCGAAGCGCTCCCGGTTCGCCGCCGGAAAATCCAATACCCATACCAGCGCCGGGCCCACCTCCTCCTGGTCCGCCACCGCCCGGTCTGCCAAACCCCGGTCCGCCAACTCCACCGGGAAGAAGTCCTCCAAAGGGGCCTGTTGGCGTCGCCCCTGCTGCGTTTGCCGGAGGGTTTGTTGAAGCGTCTGTTGAAGCGTTGGTTGAAGCGTCGGTTGGGGTGCCATCGGGTGACGGTCCGGGAAGAAGTCCTCCAAAGTTTCCGTCTGTAGCTCCCGCACTACCGGTCGCACCGTCGGCCGCAACACCGGACCCAGAGTTTGCGGGAAGCGCCCCGGGGTTGGGTGAATCGGTTCCGGTTTGGCCGCCGAACCCTCCGCCGTTTGGAGGGCCAAATCCGCCTGCGCCGCGATTTCCAGCACCCCGTCCGCCACTGCCAAGGCCCGACATGGTTCCCTCGACTTGGTTCACGCCGTTACGTTCGAAGGCCAATTCGAAGGACGAGTTTTTCTGGGTGGATCCAATGTAAGGACGACTCGTTGCGGGGATTACTTCCAACGCAACGAACCACGAAAGGCCAACCGCGGCGGTCGTCAAGATACCGATGCCTGCGTGAAGTGCCCGACGTCGCCAAGCCAGCGGAGCGCACCACACATAGGCCACGAACAATCCGGGGAGAACGGGAACGGCTGCGGCCATTTTGGTGAGCACGGCCATGCCCCCAAGCACACTGGCACCAACGAGCCAGCGCAACGTACCGCGTCGTGCTGCTTCGATGGCGGTCACCGAGGTTGCCGTCATCAGGAAGACCAGGGTGGCATCGGTGTTGTTGGTGTGGTTCGTCATCACCGTAATGGGCGCAAGGGCAAGCGCGGTTGCGGCCACCAAACCAGCAAGCCTGCCCCAGCCACGTTGTATGCCCACATACAACAACGCCACCGATAGGGTGCCCATAAGCGCGCCCGGCACGAGGATGGCGTATTGGTTGTAACCGAAGATTTTGGTGG
>JAYTWN010000319.1:0-1867 GCA_043743435.1 Acidimicrobiia bacterium | reverse complement strand
ACCCCGGGTTTCAGCCGTTTTGCCGGTTTGATCAACGCAGCCCAGGTGCCCGGTTCCTGCAACGGGTCAAGCAGAAGCACCTCGACCGCTCCCCCGGTTTCTTTGCGTAACTCCAGCCGGGCAGGAATCACAAACGTCTCGTTCACAATCAGCGAATCACCGGGTTGCAACACCTCAGCCAGATCGCTCACTCGACGATGCGTCCACCGAAGGGAACCGTCACAATTCCCCGTGGCATCAAACAACCGTGCGCTATCGCGAGGTTCAGCCGGGATCTGGGCGATGAAACGGTCGGGAAGTTCGTAGTCAAAGCTGGCCGTCAACAACCCACTCGGCGGGCGGGGTGATTCATAAGCAGGCATATCACTATCGTTTTGCATGGGTACGTTCGCTTCTGTGCACTACGAAAACAGGGTGCGGTTTCCGTCGCCGGGGCCGTCAATATCGGTTTCAGCGAAGAGCCGTTGCGCCGTGTCGGGGACGTCTAGCCCCAGGTGTTCCCATGCCGAAGGAAGAGCAACACGGCCCTTAGGGGTGCGCTTGATCAAACCCATTTGCATCAAGAACGGTTCGTACATCGATTCGAGGGTTTCGGTGTCTTCACCAATAGAAATAGCCAGAGTAGAAAGACCTACTGGGCCGCCACCGAACCGGTTAATGATGGCCCCGAGAATGGCACGGTCAACCCGATCGAGACCGAGTTGGTCAACATCAAACACCGCCAGTCCAGCTTGCGCTGCCTCAAAGTCAATCACTCCCTCTCGACGAACTTCAGCAAAGTCACGGATACGGCGCAGTAACCGATTAGCAATACGGGGGGTACCACGCGAACGACGAGCGATCTCATGAGCACCGTCGGATTCGATAAGTACACCGAGGATTCGCGAGGCTCGCTCCACGATCAGTTGCAAGTCTTCAACCCCGTAGTAATCAAGGCGAGCGGTAAACCCAAAACGATCACGCAGTGGACCAGTAATGAGCCCGGCGCGCGTGGTAGCTCCAATCAAAGTGAAACTTGGCAGGTCGAGGCGCAAACTGCGGGCACTTGGGCCCTTGCCAATCACGATGTCCAACTGAAAGTCTTCCATCGCCGGGTACAACACTTCTTCAACGGCGCGGGGTAACCGGTGGATCTCGTCGATGAACAACACGTCGCCTTCGGACAGGTTGGTAAGTATCGCCGCCAAATCCCCAGCCCGTTCCAACGCTGGTCCCGAAGTGATACGAAAACCGGTACCCATCTCGGTGGCCACGATCCCGGCCAGCGACGTTTTCCCCAGACCCGGCGGACCGGCAAACAGCAAATGATCCGCAGGCTGCCCACGACGACGAGCCGCTTCCAACACGATGCTGAGATGTTCTTTGAGCTGTGGCTGACCAACAAAGTCGGCTAAGGAACGCGGCCGCAGGGAGGTTTCGAAATCGTCACCTTCAATTTCTGAAGGATCGCCCAACACCCCCTCGCTCACCTTGTCGCTCACCTTGTCGCTCATCGTCCGCCCGCCAGCAGGCCCAAGGCCTGTTTCAGCAATGCTGAAGCAGTGCCCTCAGCGGGAAGTTTGCGCACCGTGTTTTTAATTTCGTCGGGACCATAGCCAAGCTCAACCAACGCGGCACGAACATCGGACCGGGCATCATGCACGGCATCCTGAGATCCATCACCAGCTGCGGCTATAGCGGCACCGTAATCGGCATCGTCGATCGACAGTTTGGACTTCAGTTCAATCAGTAAGCGCGCAGCCGTTTTTTTGCCTACCCCGGGAACCATGGTGAGCGCATCAACATCATCGCCCGAGACGGCCACACGAAGCGCGTCGGGAGTGAGTGCGCTCAGGATGGCCATGGCCAGTGCAGGCCCAACACCATG
>JAYTWN010000318.1:0-6741 GCA_043743435.1 Acidimicrobiia bacterium | reverse complement strand
CGAAGACACCCTCGGCCCCCGCCTCCACAACCTCCACGAACTCAACAACCACGACCGAGAACTCGTCCACGCCTTCATCGACGCCCTCGTCACCAAAACCCGCCTCAAACACCTCGCCAACGAAACATCATAAGCACGCATACATAAAACGAGAACAGCGGCGTCAGATCTCTGGTGACGCCGCCACCATCAAACGGCTGCGGCCGCGATAATCTTCAGATACGCGATCCACAAACGATTCCCATCGGCGGTTAAGTGCTTCAACGCCTACTTCTTGCCCAGCTTGCACCGGCATAAATCGCACGAGACCCTCGATCTCCTGCGGGTAGTCAAAATCTGAGTACAACAACTCAACAACACCTAGTGGATCATCAAATTCACTTCGGTATTCCAGCACCCACGCAAGGACAAGTAGCAACCAAAGCCGCGCACGTTGTTCCGAGGTTTCGCCATCTACTTGAAGGTCCTCGACCAACCCATCGACATGGTCAAACTCATCCGGCAGCAGCAGAGCAATACGCTCCTCGGCAGTCGCCAAGTCCACCCCTGCGCTGAGCTTCGCCAAAGCAATATCGACAACGCTTGATCTACACAAGAAGCCCTCCAAAAAGCCGTACGCAAGTTCAGCCGAAGTCGGAAAGCCAACGACCCTCAGCACGAACGGAACGGGCAACTCAGGAGCAAACGAGCGATCACTCATGGCTTGATCGGGACACTATTGATCGACCCGCCCTTCACGAACATCTGATGGGTCAGATTCCCAGCGCCATCAACGATCCACTCAAAACGGCCAGCCACACTGTTCAACTCGCCAGGTGTCTGCACCAACGTACGAGTAACCCCATCGCCACCAACGAACCGAAACACCGAACCATTCGATGCGATGTCGTCGACAACGAACGACCCAGCCCGATGCGCAGCATCACTCTTCAGCGCAGAACCAACCGGCTTCGCTCCCTTGACAAGATCAGCCGCCTCAGCTGGGGTCGGCACCCCTCCTGGTTTTGTGGCAATTGACGTGTGCGAAACGCGCAAAAGTTGCGGCGCGTCATTCCTCGGGTGCAGGGCCCCTTTTTTCAGCGTGGCGGTCCGTCCGCCGTCATCTTGAGTATCGGTCGACCTGACTGACGGAAGAACCACGTTTACGTCGAGAGGCGATCCGACAAGCCCGTACTTGTAGGTCTCCGAGTTGGCGCTTGCTCTCGCAGTCGTTGAACGATTCAAGAGGCGGGCCGACGCCAACTTATCCGAAGCGCTCGCAACCAAGCCTCCCACTTCCCAAACACCGAGAGCAATCGAGCCATGCCTGAGCCTGTCGCTGCGGTGGTTTGTCGGACCCCGGCCTTCGGACAACGGCGAGGCGGAACGCTGCCGAGACCGGGCGAACTGAGCGACGCCCCGTTCGCCGGCAACAACCTCGTCGACGACCCTTCGCGCAGCGGCTGGCGCGTCATAGGTCAAAGTCGATGCGCTGGCGGTCGTCGAACCGGCGATCGCGCCAACGAGGCTCGCCAGGACCACCCACAGTGCGATTAGCCGCCGCAAGGATTTCCCCGCCTCGGCTTGCTGGCATCCTCTTCGTTTCGAATTGAGTACGGATGACCCTCGCCGTACTCTGCCTCGACCAGTCGCATCGCATGCTCCGCAGACCGAGCCCAAACCGAGATGCGATTACCCGGCGAATCCCCGATCCAGATGTATCCGACGTATTCCTTTAGCGGTCCGGCGTCGTGTTCGCTCATTTCAGCCTCCTCGGTACGGCGACAAGCAGGCGCCGCTCTCGCAGAACCCGCCGATGATCGTTCCTGGCCTCTTGAGCACCGCTGATATCTCGGCTGGCGACATCGAGGCGACGTTGTGCACGCTTACTCCTGGCATCTTGCCGAACGCCGCAACGTCGTCAGCGAGCATGGACGCATCAGCGAGCAGGGATCCGTTCGGTGCCCCGTGAGCGCCTGTGAGGATGCTCACCTTGTCACCCCTCATTAGGCTCGACTCAACAAGTCCAGCGAAGTCGTTCTGGTTGATTGCGCCGGTAGAGGTGAAGATCCGTCCGCCGGCAGCGTTGGTACCTGTCTCCTCGATGATGCCGCCAAGGTTGCTCAGGCCCCTTGATCCCGTTTTTGTGGCAACAAATTCGACACCCGTCATACGTGCAGATGCGGGATCGTAGTGCCACCTACCGACCGAGGGTCGACGCCGTTCAGCAAAACTCAGGGTCCCTGGCGCCGACGGCAGTCGATCGGGGATGTGAACTCGGGCGAGCCACGATGAAGTTGCTTCCGTCCGTAAAAGTTGATGGTGAGCGAACGATGTTGGAATGGCTAAGCCAGACGTTCGCAAGGTGCGGGGCGCGTCCATCCGTTTCGCACACACCGAGCGAAGGGGTCGCTCCCCGGGTCGTGAAACTTTAACGGAGCGACTCAATTGCGACTCGTCCGTACGAGCCGCCGACGGTTCCGCTCGCCCGGCAACGACAGTAAGCAGCGCGACGGCAGTAAAAAGAAGCGCAAGAATTAGCCGTCGGGCGACACGGCGCCTATCCGCGCCCAAGCTCTGATCCCGATCGAGACACTCGTTAACAAGCAGTAACTGGATCATGGGTGAGGGAAATCCCTTGGCCCAGGAGCCAGCGTTACATCCACCCAAACATCGTCACCCCACTCCGACGCCACGGACGCAGCGTCAGCCCTAACACTCATCGAGCTGTCGTAAATGAGATCGAGGCGCGGATGAATAGCCAGACTCTCGAGTTCGAAGCCCTCTAGACCGATTACCCGCTCACCCAACGACTGAAGCCTTGCGACCACGCCGGATGCACCAACACCACAGATCAGCAAGGTACCTTGCCCGAACCAGGAGAACGGCACTCCGAGATCGAGGCACACGTCGATTATCAGTCTTTGCGAAATTAGAGGAGGCCGATGATCGAAGCTCATCGCTTGAACCTCGGATCGTTCCAGACCGGCTTCCAGTTCGGGTTCGTTGTGTCGCTGACCTGGACAACTGTCCTCGTGGCGTCATTGACAACCACATACGAGCCGTCGGCCCGGACGTACGCAGTCCCCGCCTGCTTGGTACCTGTCGTGTGGTCCCACACGGGATGGGTTTCGACGGGGTTCGCAACGGTTTCCCCAATCGTCTTCGGCGTCCAACCACGCGGCTCCATCTGCCCAGAGATTTTCTCGCCGATTGCCACCTCAGCTCCTGGTTTTGTGGCAATTAATTCTGAGGCAGTCGTAGGCGCAGATTCTGAGTCGTGCGAGTGCTGACCGATTCCAGCCAAGGTTCGGACAGGACGCGTGCCGCTCCCTGTGAGAACCGCCTCAAGGTTTGGCGACTTGCTGTCTGCTCGCCCCACCCGTGTCATCCGCTCGTGAATTCCCCCCGAACTAGACCGACCTGCGCTTGCCTGAATTGGTGCCATGGATGACAACGCAACAACCAACAACGCAAAGAACCCGATGATCTTCATTCCACGCAATGCGAATCTCAGCCGTCGCACGATGGCCACGAGAAAAAATACAAACGCGAAGTGAGTCATTTAGCGCGAGCGATTCTTAGACCAACAAACTCCCGGAGCGATTCGTCGGAAATTTGAGAGCTACGGAGTAGGGCCCACTTAAGCATTCCAGCCGCTAACTCAAATATCGATTCGGAAGAATCGACCATGTCGAAACAACCACCCAGCACTTCGAGCCGCCCAGAAGGGCGCGTCTCGGGATCAAAACGAAGGAGACCATCCATAGATGCTTGCGCAAATTCGACGGGCAGGCCGAGGCAGAGCGGTCGACCTTGGAGTCCTTCGACTGACGGGAAACACTCGTCTGGGAACTCGCCGGTGTTCGCGACAGAAAGCGTGAACCACCCAGAATCGTCTGCTGTGAACCGTCCCGATAACAACGCTCGTGGGTTGATCCCGCTAGACCATCGCCGAATCTCGACGACAGCGGAAGCGTCAACAACTTGGCGACCCGCAGCGAGTTCACGATCCAGAATTCGATCCACCTCATCGTAGAGATAGGCAGTCTCGCCAACACACAAGGACGCCCGCCACGAACCGACCTCGACATCCAGAATCACTTGATGCCCCAGTACTTTTTCCACCCTGGCCCGAACGCTTCTGGAAACTGTTTAATTACCTCGGGGTCGTAATTTGCGAACGTTGGGTGCGTTTTGCCCGCAATCTCGTGGGCTTGTTCGTATGACATCCCGCCATTCATCAACTTCGCTTCTGTCAATTCATGAGTCATGAAGTTCTGCTCCGCAACAGTGAGCGGGCGACCCGAAGCGTTCGCGGCGGAAATGCGATCGATCATTGCTTGGTTTTCGGGCGCCATCATTCCCCTAGTAGTCAGATGCTGCTCAACAGCACCAACATCCGCAGCAGCTACTCCTGGTTTTGTGGCCATTCCCGCATGCGAAACGCGCAAAAATTGGGATGGGTCGTAACGCGATGTCACAGACCCAGGGCTTCGACGAGGTATCGAGCGTCGTCGACTGGCGCTGGCCAACGGAACAACCGACACCTGTGCTGCGGCCCCGGAGGGCCCCACCTGCGGCACGAAGAGTTCCGCGTCGTAGACGTAGGCGCTCGACAGTTGGCGCGCTCCGTAAACGGAACTTCCAGTGTTCGACTCCACACCTAATGCAGCCGCAGGGCTAGAGATCGAGGCGGCACACAGCAAAGCGAACAGAAGCCCCGCCGCCAACTGGCGTGCCGCCCGAATGGTTACGCATCTCAGAAGGACAAACGTAAGTACCGCTGCCAGCAGCGTCGTCATCGGAAGATCCGACCGATCCAACGAAGAAGCGCAGGTTTCTCAAACCATGCCTTCCAATTCGCAATAAATGCGTCGGCCTCACTCGACGTCCCGACCACCGACCGATCTGCCGGGCCTAGACACTCGACAAGCATCTCGGGATCAAGATCGACTCGCGGTCTCACGACGTAGCAACTCAAGCCTTCGCTCATCTGGCGAGACAGAGAAGTCACCAGAGCGTCGCGTCGGAACCTATTGCAAAGCAACAACAGCCCTCGGTCCTCCAGCTGGGAACGCAAGACCTGGAGGGCTTCTTCGAAGTCGTAGCCTTCGCCTATCAACTCGGTGAGACCGCCGACCGTCAGGCGAAGCACCGAAGAAGAGCCATCGCCAGACGACGAGCGCTCCACTGCACAAGGCAGTACACGGCCCGTAGAACCCTCAAGAACTGACAACTCGAAGCGCATCATCAACCACCCCGATAGTTGGGGTTCGGAATCCATTCGCCCTTCGAGGTGTACGCACCTCGGATCTGAGTCGGCTCAATCCGGGAGAACACCACCTCCTGCTCGCCCTTCATGAACTTGAAGTTCTTCGGGTACTGAACAGCAGTGCCACCAACATCATCGATGACGTAGGTCAAACCCTTGTTCTGGACGGCAAAGCCGTTGGCGACAAACTTGCTTTTCGAAGTCGCGATCAAGCCGTTCCCACCAGCAAGGTGCTCCTCGATCGACATCGCAGGATTCCTAGCCGTCATCCCACCCTCGAAGATTTCTGCAGCAGCACGGCCATCACCACGGAACACCGTTCCAGTTTTTGTGGCAACAAATTGGTGGGCAGTCGTACGCGCAAAAGTGGAGTCGTACCCTCGAATTTTTACATTCAACGAGGGTGTCAATCGGGCGCACCCAATGAGCACATGATTGCTTAATGCAGCCAACCGCTTAGGTACCACGCACCCAGCTTCGAAGTCTCGGTCATCGTAACCGTTGACATTTTGTTGGTGCGGGGCAAGTAGTTGTTCGCTGAAGGCTGGCGGAACAGAAACCCGACTTAGAGGAAGCACTTGCGAAGACGCCGTGGAAGCTGGAACAAAAGCGACGCAGCTAAGAGATATCGCCGTGACGAAAGCTGTTCCCCGCCTCGCTGCAATTTCCGCTCGTTGGGCAAAACTTGCGCGGAGCGCTAACGTCATCGCAAAAGCAAAAAGAAAGAAAATGCCAACCAAAGTCAACTCAGACGCCGCTTCCGATTGATCACTACTTTTCGCCTCGACCTTCGACAAGTTCGCGTAAATAGCCAACATGCCCGTCGACTTCCAGAGGCAATCGCTCAACGATTTCAAATAGCTCAACTCTCGCTTCCAACTCGTCAAAGTTGAGTAGGGCGAGTGCATGAAGCTGCGCTTCCCTACACCTCTCAATCCTCTCACTCAGTACAGCCCGAACTAACGCTCGGCACACCAATACAAGAGCAACACCGTCCCATTGCTGATCGGTCGATTGGTCCGCAGCAAGCTCTCGCTGCATTGGGTCCGGCGACAACAAGCCCGAAAGAATTTCTAGAAGGAGTGCCATCAGCATCCACCACCAGCCCACGGGCGATGAATGTCGTTAGCGGCGACCGGATCATAGTTCGAGCTGTTTGGGTTCACAACGCCCGGCGGATAAAGCTCACCGTTCGGTCCGGCGTACTTGCTACCCACCTGCCACACAGAAACTTCGCCTTCGGCAGCGTTTGAGCCGAACGGGGCCGTCCCATCAGACCCATGCACACGGAACCGGTTTGTCTGCCCATTTGCATCGACCCACTTGTACTCAACCCCATATTGAGCCCCACCTTTCGTAGACGGTGTTAGAACCCGAACAGTTGCATTTGGAGGAATGACAGGGTACCCAGGGTTGCTCTGATTGTGTACCAGCACTGACTCTCGCCCTGCAAGAACATAATAAGTATGGATACCATCAACGCTGAG
>JAYTWN010000317.1:0-3748 GCA_043743435.1 Acidimicrobiia bacterium | reverse complement strand
TACTCGTAAAGGTCAGGCAGCATGCCGCCCGGAAGCCGAACCCTCAGCAAAGTATTCTGAAAACAGCAACCTTCTATTTCGCCGCGGTACTGGACAGGTTTTCCGACCTCGCCAGGACTCCCAGAGGCCTCGGAAAGCAGGAGGTCTCCTGTTCGGAGTTCGTAAGAGACCGACTCCAATTCGGTGAAGTCCATCTCTTTTACATCCGTGAGATCCAGACCTTTCCAGGTCGCGTTGGCAGCCCGTAGATATGGGCGCATACGATCGCCGGTGGCTCTGCTCGGGGATCGCTGCCGACCGAGCCTGACCTCGGAGACATTGCCGAGCCTTGCCATCACCCAGCCATTTGGCAAACCGCTCATGCCGCAAGTTCCTTGACGAGAATTTCAAGCAGCGATGGGAGCTTTCCGGCGAACTCACCATTTGCGCGCGCAAATCCACCATGACTGACGAAGGGTTCGAGTTGGAAGTCGCCGGGCCCGATGGCGAGGCTGGTTGCAATGTGGTCCTTGATCCTGCCCAGCCAGGTTTGCTGCTCGGTGCTGAACGTTGTTCCAGTTTGGGTTTGCTGGGCGAGCCAGTTTTGGAACCGATAGTCAACGGTAAGCGGGAACGACACGAGATCGGTATCTGGCTCAATCGCTTTACGAACAAGCGAGATCAGGTTCGTGAACTGCTTACCCGCTGTGCCACGCACCCGGCTTGCCTCGAGTGCTTCATAAGCTGACCACAGTCGTTCAGGTGTCCAGTTGTATGGTGGTCGACCGATTGCTGCTGCGAGTTCTTTGATCGCCTTGAGCGTCAATCGTTTATCGAACGGACGCGAATACAGAATCTGCAAAGCATCAATGTCATCCTTATGTTCGCTTACGAATGCTTGCCACGACGAAACTGTTTGACGTGCCCGGTCGGTAGCGTCACGCGAGAACCCGGCATCGATAACCTCGTCTTGCGAGGTTTCATCAAGCACCTGGGTATAGCTACGGCGGACTTCGATGATTGCAGTGCGCAAATCGGGTCGCTCTGCCAGCGCCCTACAGGCCTTTTCGATGAGTGTGGTGCGGGTCTCAGCAATTTGATCCACGGTCGGGTCCACTCCGCCATTAGCAGCGAGAGCCTTGACCGCCGCAGTATCTATGTCGGCGGATTCGGTAAGCATACGTACAAGGTCACCGAGTTGCAGTCCGTTGGCTACTTCGGCGAGATGCTTACGGTCATCATGAGAAATCACCCGATCAAGCCGCGCAAGTCGCCCGGCAATCGATGACACAACATCGGGATCACGAACGCCTGCGGCAACTTGATCAAGCAGCTTTTTCAGTGATTGCGTTTTGTTGCGTTCGAGCGGTGCCGAGTCGTTGAATTCGCCTTCGGTTACGCCAACCGCATCGACGATTACGAAGTGTGTCTTCGCTATTGCATCGGCCGACACGCCCTGCAGGTCGTTGGAGTCGATGGTGCGAACACCACGGCCCTTCATCTGCTCAAAAAAGTTGCGGGACCGGATGACTCGCATAAACACGACGCATTCGAGCGGCTTAATGTCGGTCCCGGTAGCGATCATGTCGACAGTGACTGCGATACGCGGGTTGAAGCTGTTGCGGAACTGGTTTAAAAGGTCTTCGGGTTTCACGCCTGATGTTCGGTAGGTGATCTTTACGGCGAAGTCGTTGCCTCGCCCGAACTCTTCGCGACAGATCCGCACGATGTCGTCTGCGTGACTGTCGTCTTTGGCAAAGATCAGCGTTTTCGGAACTTCGGTTCGTCCCGGGAAGATGCCGTTCTCACTTAGTGGCTTGAAAAGGTTGTCCCGGAACGCTCGAATGACAGTGCGGATTTGATCGACAGCAACAACGTCGCGGTCGAGTTGCTTGGCGTCGTATACAACGTCTTCGTCGAGCTTTTCGTAACGAGTCTTACGAGTATCTCGATCACGGAACTTCGTGACCAAACCGGCGTCAACTGTTGAACCTTGCTCGGTGATCTTGGTCCGGATGCGGTATACGTCGAAGTCAACGTTCACACCATCGGCGACTGCTTCGGCGTGACCGTACTCAACGACCAGGTTTTGGTTGAAGAACCCGAAGGTTTGCTTTGCCGGTGTCGCCGTGAGCCCTACGAGGAACGCGTCGAAATACTCGATGCCTTGGCGCCACACGCCATAGATCGATCGGTGACATTCATCGATGATCACGACATCGAAACCTTCGATCGGGATCTGCGCGTTGTACGAAATGTCGACCGGCCGATCAGGTTCAATTTCTGATCCTGATGCTTCGTCAATATCGGGTGCGAGTTCTTCCTCGCCTCGCAACATCGAATACATCCGTTGCACCGTCGTGATGACCACACGGGCAGCCGGATCAATACGGTTCGACGTCAGAAGCTGCACGCTATAAAGATCAGTGAACTTACGACCATCACCCGGCGTCACGAACTGCTGAAACTCCTTCAAGGTTTGGCGGCCAAGGTTCGCGCGATCAACAAGAAACAACACGCGATCAGCATCAGCAGTTTTCACGAGCCGATAGGCAAGGTTCGCAGCCATGAACGTCTTGCCGGAACCTGTCGCCATTTGCGCCAACGCTCGTGGATGATTGCGACCCATCGAACCTTCGACAGCGTTGATTGCTTGCACTTGAATCCGTCGTAGCCCATCAGGCCCGACCGGGTCTAACCGACGAAGACGAGCGCGCAACGAACCGCCGTCAGCATCTTCTTTCCATAACCGCAACCAACGAGCCATCGTCTCAGGGCGGTGAAATGTAACAACTGGACGCGACCGAGGATCGGGATCGAACCCGTCGGTAAACATTGACTCGTCACCAGTTGACTCGTATAGAAACGGAAGCGGACGCACTAACGCAGGAAGGTCGGTCGGCAACCCTGCTGCATACTTGGCCGACTGCGGCTCAACCCCTGTAAGGGGAACACCCGATGGCTTGGCCTCAATCGCCCCGACGGCCTTCTGGTCAATGAACAGCAGGTAGTCGGCCCGGCCATGGCCCGCCGCCATAATGAATTCCCGAACCGCAACACCCTGACCGGCATACAGGTTCACCTCGGTCCGGTTCTGCACCAACCACCCGCAGAGCACCAGTTGCCGATCGATCTCCACGCGTGCACGCGCCTCTGCCGTCAAATACGTTTTATCGCTCACGCCGCCGAATCCTCCGCCTACTCGGCCAACGCAGCAAGGAACGCTGCATCTTCCGCACGTGACTTCTTGGCGGATCGTCGCTTCGCTTTTGAAGCCGGGCGCGCTGACAATCGGAGAGTTTCGGGGGATTCCTCCAACGACACCCCGATCGGCGGGTCACCAACCGTTGACTGAAGCCACTCTTCAAGACGATCTTGATCAATCCGCACGAGCGCAGCAATCGGCTTACCGTTACGCGTCACCAGTGCAGGACGGCCGGAACGCTCAACTTCATCAACAACAGCGCTCGGGTTCCTACTCAAGTCTCGGATGCTTACAACGTTCACAGCTCACCCCCCAGGGATCTACGTACAACTGTCGCACCAACGTTACACGTGCCGAGCGAAGGTATTTGGCCAAGAACTCCGAGTTCGCCAGGCTTCCGTTCGTTTCTGGTGCTCGGGGTTGCGTGCGCTGATTGGTGACACGGCCGTCGCTGCGCTTTGGCCTTCCGATACTGCGTGACCTGACGGCCTCCTTCACGCAAGGGCACCCCATGACGCCACGCCACACCTTCGGTGACACTTTGTTTGCCGGACGTCACGGGAA
>JAYTWN010000316.1:0-15240 GCA_043743435.1 Acidimicrobiia bacterium | reverse complement strand
TGCGCCTTCGACCTCAACAGCAATGGCTCCGCCATCGGGGCGCGCCGGCGTCGATCGACCATTTCGGTTCCGGCTTAAGTTGTCCGCGCCGATTACGCAACAGCAAACTACCTGGCTAGTAACCTTTCAACACGAGGCGATTAACTGGGGAGGATTCGACGAACTGATTGTTGTTCGGCACGGTCAGAATAGTGCGTCCGTTCTTACGAGGGTTCTGGCCGACCTGTGCCAAGGTGGAATCGTCACCGTGAAATCCGAAGAGCTACCGATCACGGGACCCACTCCAGGAATTCATCTTTAGCAACTAGCTTCCAACGGTGTTGTTGATGAAGGCACCCAGCTTCTGTGCTTTGGCCTTTCGCCACGTGAGTGCTGATGGCGTAGGGGGGAGCGTTTGCAACAATCGCACGGGGCCGGATTTGTTGGGTGAGCCAGTCATGATCAAGCTGAAACACGCCATAACCGGAAACCGTGCACTCACACTGATTCGGCCGTCGTAATTCTCGACCGAGATCACCGTTTCCAACGACACGGTCGTGAGGAATTTTCGTTTTCACTTGTTGCGGTTCGGTTTTGGGTGCGGGTAACGATCTCGTCACCTCGAAAGATCGTTTCGCCGCCGATGCGAACGCCGGGGCCGCTGATTGTTTCGTCTGCGCGCAGAAGATCTTGTGCCGCGGTGTTAAGGAGCCGCCGGGTGGCGCGGTGTTCGGCCGCCATCCTCGACGGTGCGCCCCCGGTGATCGCTGCGACGGTGCGGTAGTGGTGCCGGTCGTGGACCATGTCAGCAATCAGATCGGTAGCGCCCGGCGCGGTGCAGAGCCGGTCGGTACCGGCCAGGGTCTCGACCGCAGAAGCACCGTGGCTGTTGGGGTCAATGACCGATATTCGGCTAGCAAGTGAACAACTCGCACCGCAGATTGCCGAATGGAGCACCGAAAAAGACATTGGATTTTAATACGGGAGAGCCCGCGGTTGGCATAGCCAAATCCCTGCTCGACCAACTTTGCGTCCTTAGTTGAGAGTGCTCAAAAGGTGTTCGTTACCGTGATGCTCTCGTTCATCGCAGTGAGGTTTGACTGCCATCGACCAGATGAGTTGTTCACACCGGCCAATGGCGCTGCAGCTCCGTTGGTTGAGGAAAACGAAGTGTAAGTGGCTCGGCCACTATTAGTTGACCAGACTTCGCACCTTGATGCGGAGGTGAGGTTCGAGAATTCGTTGAGCGAGAACACTTTCGATTCTCCTGCCTTGAGCGAGAAACTTCCGGTGAATCCATTGGCGATGTTCGGGGTCGGCTGCGCCGGCATGCTCGAATTGATTGCGTTCACGACTCGCGTGTAGAGCGATGGGTTGCCTATCCCGAGGTTCGCCCAGTTGCCAATGATTCCGCCAGGCGCTAACACGCCCGTGTAGTTGAAGGGGTAGACCGTGACTCCTGAGACCGAAACGGCTCCGCCTTCGAGGCCGTTAGCCGGGCTCACGAAAACTGGGGGGATTGGATTCGCACAGGCAATTGCCAATTGGTAGCCAAACCCTGCGATCGCTTCGTTGCCCACGACAACCATTTTCACGGTAATCCTCGGTCCGCTTACTACTTGTGGCGGGGCGGTAGCGGCAGTGATGGGTGTTGAAATCACGACTATGGGTGGAGCAGATGTCGTCGCAATCGAGGCAAGCTGCGTTGCGGTCACGATGATCACTTCTGGGATTGTGGAAGTCGTCGTGGTCGGTGGGGTGATTGTCGATGTGGATGATGTCGTGCTCACTGCGAGAATTGGTAGCATCGTGGTTGTTGTTGTCGTTGTGGTTACAACCGCAGTTGTAGTTGTTGGTGCAGTCGTCGGCGTTCGCGAAGCGCTTTCGACGACCGAGGCAGGGGTGACCGTCGACAGCTTGATGTACTTCCCCGCTACCGACTTCGCCAGTGTTGTAGTTGGTACCTTTGCGTACTTCCCCGCTACCGATTTCGGAGAGGCCGTCACGGTCGCTTTGGCTTTTGGCTTAGCCTTCGCCCAAGATGCCCCGCCAAACAGCGCAGGCACGACGACCATCGCCACGACTGCAATGAGTTGACGGAGTTTGTGCTTCTTAGCCCTGGATTCTTGGGCGCGCTTTTCGATCCCTACCATGGGATTGCGACCGCGATCGCCCTGGCCGAAGGTGCGGCAATCGCCACGGCTATCCGAAGCCCTAGCACGTGATCGCTCCACCGAACTGGGTGTTTGGTAGAGGGGAACCACGCCACGAAACGGCCCTGCATCGACAAACGCTCGGTCATTGGTAATTAGTAAGCGCGCTGGCGTATCGAGCGCTTCGCCAAGAACTCTGTTGTCTTCTCGATCATCTTGCTGGTGATTTGGAATCGTTGACCCCCGCTCAACCACCGCATCACCAGACGTTTCAACTAGATCGTAAATCCAATCCAAAAACTCATCCGTTGGCCCCGCCAACCAGTCGTACTCGTCTTGCAACTTTCCAGCGACGGTTGCCAACACTTCATCACTCGCGTGAAGGACTATTGCCGACTGGTTGATTGGAATTCCGTATGCAATTGCCAATAACAGAACCGCAGATGGACCGCCCTTAAGCTGCGCTCGGGGGTTCGAACGATTACTGGCAAACCTTCGTTGGAGGCGTTCCAAGCAATAGCCGCATCGATGAAGACATTGACGTCACAGAAGACATGTAACGATCCCTCGTCGGTCATTCTTCAGGAGCGCCGCGCGGCTCGACGAGCCTTCACCCGATCGAGCGAAGCAGTCCCAAGTGCTCGGCCTCGCTCGGTAAGCGGAGCGTTGGCGTTATCGGGGCAATCGTAGGTCTCGCCAACTTCTGCACATCGGTCCACGGCATACGTCTGGAACGCAACAAGTGCGTCAACCGGTTCCTTGGCACGCTGCAACGACACAGCCAACCGCTTCTCCGGTGGAAGGTCATCGTGGGTGACGCTCACAGCACTCATACAACAACAGTATCGGCAGACGCCGTGTTTGACTACAGCGTTACTCGGAATGTCGTAGCGCCCCGCTCGTGCATATACGTCAAAAGGGATCAACACGAGTGATAGATCCTCGTTCTCCGGCCAAATCCCTAACGAGTCCGTTTCTGTTTGGCAGACGAATCAGTAGGTCGAGGTTCGTCCGCTGCGAAACCAGGCTGGCAAGACATCTTGCGTGGGTTGCCCGAGTAATCCACGAATCCGACCAGGAGCGGCTCGAAACCCACACCTCTGCCATTCCAAGGTCTTCCTTCTAAACACGGAGGAACGTATACATTCTTCCGTGTGCTGCCGGATAAAACGTGTATGTACTTACGAAGATGGTCCGTTGGCGCAGGAGTTGGCTCGCACGAACCCCCTGACGAGATGCGCGCTTCCCAACAGTGTGCCACGGCGAGCCACAGAAAAACTGAAACGTCCAAAGATGCGAAACCAACAACCACGCGGTAGGCAACTCGGCGCGACGCGCCTTTGGGCCCTTCTTTTGGAGCGGTTCAGGCGTTACAACTGAATGCATGACAACTATCACGTTCGACTGGCCCACAACGTTCACTCGCTCGAGCCGCCGCCGATTCACTGCCCAGGTGCACAAGGCTGCGAAGCATCACCAGCTCAAGTTTGAGGGTGAGGTTCCACTCCTCACGCTGCAAAACGGTGCGGTAATGAACCTGTGCAACCTCATCAACGAATGCGCCGCGATGCCAGAAGCGGATTGGCCACAACGAATCGAACAATGGTTTGTCGTCATAACCACTTCGATGAAGCTCGTTGCAGCTGGCGATGGAATTAGCCCCGAGGTAGCCAAAGCCAGTCTTCGAGTTCGATTGCTTCCCAACGGCCTGCCCGAGTACTGCGTGACCCGTCCCTCCTTTCCAGGTCTGGTCGCGGCGCTGATGATCGTTCGCACGGGTTACGGCCAACACGTGATCGAGGAGAACCTGGAGACTTGGGGACTTGATCGAGAAGAGGCTTTCGCCACCGCACTCCTCAATACTTTCGAACACGAAAAGGTTCAGCACTTCGGCCGTGACCTAATGTTGGCAATCGATGGTGGTTCGAACTACGCCTCAACGCACGCTCTGTTTCACCGCCCGGAAAAGCCGTACATTCTCGGCATACCAACTCGCAATTTCGTCGTCGCACAAGAACTCGAACATCTGGGCGGAGCAATCGCCGACGTGATGATGGAGACACTGTTTCGATACAACGAGGGCCCCGGTTCGACGACAAACACCATATGGTTCGTCGATCCCGCAACCGTTGACATTTGGGGCGAAGGTGCCGAACTCGTCGACGTGCGGATCTGGACCGATCGATTCGGCCAACCCGACTGCAAAATCAACAACGGTCCACGCTTGGACGAGTACCTCAACGCACTTGCTACGCACGAATAGGTGCATTCCGTCGGAGTCCGGACTCAGGACAAGTGGAAGAGTCATTGGTATACTAAATGTATGACAACTGTCCAAGTTCCGACAAGATTCGACAACTCTCAGCTTGTCCGTCTGGATCAACTGGTTGCAGAAGGCCTTGCGGATTCACGATCCGAGGTGATTCGGTTGGCAGTCGATGCACTGCATGATGCCCATCGACGTCGCGTTCTTGGTCAAACAATTGCCGATGCTTACCGTTTGAAACCGCAAACTGATTCTGAAGATGCATGGGCAATGGCTAACGCAATCGCGCTAACGGAAGCAGAATCTTGGTAGCGCAAGGTGAAATTTGGCTGATGGAACCGCCAAATGGGAAGAAGCGACCGGTACTCATCGTGAGTCGGGACGCATCAATTCCCGTCCTCAACAACATCGTCGTAGCCCCTATAACCTCGACAATCCGAAGTATTCCAACCAACGTCGCAATCGGCTCCGAAGAAGGAATCGATCACGACAGCGTTGCCTCGTTTGACAACCTTTCGACGGTTCCTAAATCGACCCTCACCCGGCGACTGGGAGCGCTCGGAGTGCTCGGCCACCACCAAATTTGTTCAGCCCTCGAGTCACTGGCGGACTGCTGAGTTCCGCTCAGTTCCGCTCCCTCGAAAGTGCTCATTTGGCCGAACGGCTCGGGGCTCAAGGGAATCAAGAATCTGCGTCCAGTTGGGACCTTCGCTACTACTGCTTGCCCATTTCGGTTCGAAGAGCAACGGCGGGATTTGAGCCAACGCGTCCGAAGAGTTCTACTTCCACTCGATCAATCGTGCCGGTGAATCGGAAGGGTGATTCGTAACCGAGGCCGACTGGGGCACCGTTATCGCAACCGATGTCCATGCCACTGAATGCAGCCCAGCCGCGCACAATTCGTTCGAGTTCAACAGTGGCCACCTCAACCCCGTCATCGACGGGAAGCACTTAGTAGAGCCCCGCGTGACCCCACCATCGCTCCGTAAGCTCACGTAGCTTCTCCGGATGCTCGGCTAGATCGTGAAACTCGGAGAAGTCTTCGTTGAGGTTGAAAAGCTCCCACGCGTCTTGATCAAACGTGGTAAGCGGCTGGTGAATGGTGACGGCCCTCCAACCGTCGGCCACGATGCCGCGATGCCCAAGCATTTCGAAATGCTGGACCCGTTTCTCGGTTGGCGTTTCAGGATTCGTAAGTGCATAGACCATGGAGGTTCCGTGGATGGGCAACTGCGCCGTGCCATTCACCATGGTCGGCGCGTCAAAGCCGATCATTTGCAGGACTGTGGGAACAACGTCGGTTACGTGATGGAACTGGTGACACAGAGAACCGGCTTGATCGGCAAAACGAGCCGGATAGTGCACGACGAAAGGATCGCGAACCCCGCCTCCGTGAGTGTTTTGTTTGTAGAACTTGCATGGCGTGTTGCCAGCCATGGCCCAACCGAGTGGGTAGTTGTTAAACGATTGCGTCTCACCAATTTCGTCCATATGGGCAAGCGCGTGTTCAATACCAATCGGGGCACCCTCGAAGTAACGACCCTGAGTGTGGCAGGCCTTCGTCACACCTATGTTTCTTCATCGAGGCAGATGGCTTCGTAGGCGCAGGTGACCGAAGTCTTGCTGCAGGCGGGGCCGCGAAGGGTTAGACCTAAAGCGAAAGGATCATCACGATGACACCCAAACAGCACACCACGAACGAACATGACGGCACGAACAGAGGAGCTACCAGCGTCCGTACGAACGAATTTCACCCTGAAGACCTCGATCAAGAAAGTTTTAGCCGACCAAGTCCCGGCCCAGTGACCGTTGGGGTTCTTGACACTCCCCCGTTCGGAGCCATGTCAAGGCTGTCCCACGAGGAGCTGGTGCGCGAGCAGCAGCGCACTCTCGCCTCCCCTCGTCGGATCTACTCACGTAGTGCAAAACTGCTGTTCGCCTCACTCGACCTCTTTTACAAACCCGGTCGCAATCTCGAAAAGTTCCGGGTACTGGAACTGATCGCCAGAGTGCCCTACCAAGCATGGGAGCACGTGGCCTACGTTGCTCTTACCCACAAGGCGAGCGAGCCGGGATTTGCTGGGCGAGTGTTCACCAAGGTCAGATCAGCCCGTCGTCAACAAGACAACGAACAGTGGCATTTGCTGATTCTCGAAGAGCTTTGTGCGACGCGACCTCGCCAATATGGTCGGCTCCGCACAATGGTGTTCCCGCAGATTTTAGCGTTTGTTTACTACCAACTGTCGTGGTTGCTCTACGCAGTTCGGCCCGACTGGAGCTACCGGCTCAACGCCGATTTCGAAGACCACGCGCAGCACGAATACGCGTTACTTGTTCAGGAACAACCCTGGCTCAACGACATTGCATACGACGGCGAGTTTGCCGATTCTTATGCGCGCTTTCCAAGTCTGGCCGACCTCTTTCGCCAAATCAGCATCGACGAACGAATCCACAAAGAAGAATCGGTCGCGCAACTCCGCAACCCACGGTTTGTGTAACGCAGAACCTAGGAAAGTTTGAAGGCCTCCGCACGCGATGATCGGTTTGCCACGCACATAACGTCAGTTGCGGCTGCGGCGAAACTGTTGACACCGAGTTCCTCGCAAAGGTGTCTCTGCGCGGCGGAGTTCGGTCGTTTGGCGTCGACCGGAAGCAGAGTCCGGGGCGCTGTCAGTAGTTCCTAACTTGCCTTTAGGGTGATGACTTCTGAGACGGTCACATTCAGTGCCTCCGCAACATCGCAGAGCCGGGCCAAACTTGCAGTTGCGTAACGGCTCGATTCGTAACATTGAATTTGTTGCTCTGCAACACCGAGTGCTTCGCTGAGGTTTGCCTGTGTTAGCCCCCGTGCGATCCGAGCCTTGATTAGGGCGTCGGCAAGTCCTGCAAGCGATGAGGACTCAATGGTGGTTGGCTTTCCGTTTCGCAGAAGTTCGTATTCGGAAACCTCCTCACGAAGATCGCTCATTTGACTCTTGAGCGCCGCAGCTTGAATCGAGCGAAAACCATCCTCGCCTGCCGTTCCGGCCTCAACGCTATCGAGTAGCTCCTGAAGCTCGCCGTACTTCTTACGAGTTTGTTGGTACTGCCGGTCGTGGGCAATCATGGTTTAGACCCCTTTTCGAGACGTAGGATGACAATTCCTTTTGCATTTCCAGTTCGGTCGGTTTGAAAGAAGTCAGAGAATTTTCGCCCACTTGATCCTTGCTCCGGAACAAGTTGATTTGTCACCCGACCACGTTCGCTATGAACTTCGCAAATTCATGCGCCTCGCGCTTGACGCCAACCCCACCGTGATCGAGTTGCTCTTTACCGCGCCCGAACACCATCGTTGCATCACGCCAAGTGGGGAGCTGCTGCTGCACCATCGTGATGCGTTTCTCTCGAAGCGAATTGCTGATCGCTTTAGTGGCTATGCGCTTGCGCAGTTGAAGAGAATTCGAAGTCACCGTTCGTACCTGCTTGCTCCCCCATCACACGCGCCGTCGCGCACGGAATTCGATCTGCCTGAACGGACGGTGATTCCCGCAGACCAACTTGCTGCCGCCGAATCACTTCTTGCACAAGGTGATTTAGAAGGTGCCGACGCTTCGCCGAATTTTCTCGAATTGCTGGCACGGGAACGTCGATACAAATCTGCGTTGAAAGGTTGGCAGTCCTACCAAACGTGGCTCCGCACTCGCAATCCCAAACGCTCAGAGCTTGAAGCGAAGTTCGGTTACGACACAAAGCACGCCATGCATCTCGTCCGTCTACAACGTATGGCCATAGAAACGCTGGCAACTGGGCGCGTGAATGTTACGAGAGATGATCGTGAGGAGCTGTTGGCCATCCGCGACGGCGCGCTGAGCTTCGATCAGCTCGAAATCCAAACCGACACCATAGATCAGCAGCTGCGACGAGCAGCGACGACAAGCACGCTCCCCGACCAACCCGATGACGGCTTCATCAACAACCTCTGTATCTCAATCATGGAAACCGAACTCCAATGCTGACCGCCGATCTCGAAATCGCCCGCGCCTACATCGCCCCCAATCCCCCGCCTGGAACTCTGTTGCTTTGCGGGGTTACCGGTGCGCACCTGTACGGCTTTCCTTCCCCCGACAGCGATCTCGACCTCAAAGGCATCCACCTCGCTCCAACAGTGCAGCTTCTCGGGCTCGAACCAGCGACAC
The DNA here is from genome assembly GCA_043743435.1 of Acidimicrobiia bacterium. GTDB lineage: Bacteria > Actinomycetota > Acidimicrobiia > Acidimicrobiales > JANYDT01 > JANMZO01. The sequence goes on along the minus strand of JAYTWN010000316.1, from coordinate 6,667 downwards.
CGCCACATGATCACACTGAGATCTTTCAGGGTATCGAGTGTGATCTCACTACCAACGAAGCTTCCGATGCACTTCGGTTGCTACTTTCAGGTAATGGCAACATGCTGGAACGAATTCTTTCTCCCTTGCAAACCTACGAGTCAACCGATCTTGAAGACCTTCGAGCCTTAGCTCTAGGAACTCTTTCTCGCCGATATGCCCGGCACTACGGCGGATTCGCCCGAGGTATGCGACGTGAACTTACAATCGAACCTACGGTCAAGAAACTTCTGTACGCATACCGAGTTCTCCTCACCGGAATCACACTTCTGCGCTCAGGAGTGGTCGAACCCAACGTGACAACGCTCGCCTCCGATTTTTGCATCGGACCCAGAATTCAAGAGCTAGTGGATCGAAAGTGCGCGGGAGCGGAACACGTACCAATCGACGCATCAACTTTGACCGAACACGAACCCACCCTTGACCATCTCGCCGATGTGCTCATCGAGGCTGAAGCATCCAGCCAACTGCCCTTGGAGGCAACCAACTCCACCGAACTGAACAACTGGCTTGTAAAACGTCGGCTCAAAAAGTTGAGTTGACCTTGCTGAGATCCAATTTCTCAGAGAGGCAAGCTGTTGAATTTGGACAAAGTCTTATAGAGCCGTTGCAGAATCGGCCGAGCCCTCGCTGATTACCCGCTTTCCCAAATCCCGATGTGGGTTTGACCAATCAGTAGGGAGCACTAGCGAAGGCCGACGAAAACCGGTTCGTTCAACGCCGGAATTCGCTGGATCGAAGCCTTCGTATCGGGCATGGTTGCTAACAACGTAAGCAGCGCGTTGAGATCTACAGCGTCGGCAACAGTGGTGCCATCCGTCTGAATAGCAACCCACCGATTCTGGTAGCGCTCGACAACCGCTTGGTCCATACCCAATTCTGTCACACGACTCTCACACGCAAAGATCGGGCGCAGGCTGTTTTCTCTGAGCTAATTCTGGATAACGGCTCATTTATTGGTTGGTCCTCTCTACTGGCCGAAACCCGTGACTTCCTGCGGCATCTGAATGGAGTTGACCATGACGCACCCGAGAAGAACCGCCGCCGAGTTCGAAACCTCGCAGCAGCAACTTGTATCGCTTCCGCGTTCGGTATTACCTCGCTGTTCGCACCCCCTGGGTACGCAGCAGATCCCACAGGTCTAGTGACCTCATTTGGACCAGAAGCAGGTGCTGTACTGGGCAGTGAATTGATTACTTGGCAGGGTGAAATCCTTGTCAACAAAACAACTGCCGGTTTCACTGCGTTCCAACCAGCGACGGGCAGTGGTGCCCCTAGCCCGATAGCCACCACGAACATGGTGAAAACTTCGACCGTTTTCAGCGGGCTGCTTGCATGGATCGACGGAATTGCGAATACCGTCCGAACCGCCAACCCCGGGGGAACCGTCACGGCGTTAGCATGCGCGATTCCTCCAACGTCCGATAAATTAGTCGGCGTTGGCGTTCAACTGTGGATAGCCCGCACTGGCGGTGTTGATCGCTACACTTGAACTGCTACGGCACTTGGCGGAGCTCCGAGCTAGTTGGGTTCTTGGGTTTCGTTCGGGAGAAGTGAAAGTAACTCTTGCAAGAGTGGCGCACACATTCGGGACCACATCGCTGACACACGCTCATCAGTAAGTCCACGTGCTTTTTGTCCGCTCGTCCACTCCTTCAAACGGAAGTAGATCAGCGGGGCCACGATCAGGTAGCCAAAGGCATCGAGGTCGAAATCGGCGGGCACTTCCATGGCGTGGTCGGCGAAAAGCGCCTTCAATCGGAGTCCCGTTGCCCCGTAGGCGATCTCGTCGTTTTCGAGGCTATGCGGACGGATCAGGTCGGGATAGTTGAGTTCCTCACGCAACATAATCAGCGCCACTTCTCTGGCCTCATTTGCTTCGCTCAACGTGAACATTGCAACCGCTTCAAGATACGGCCTCATTTGTTCCGGCGACGGGCGAGGAACAGAAACCGTTGCCAGCGTTTGGCGGCCGCGTTGGAGTTGCGACTCAAGCACTTCGCTCACCAGAGCATCTTTGGAGCGAAAGTGTCGATGCAATCCCCCCGACCCAGCACGGAGCCCAACGGCGGCTTCGATCTGCGCAACCGTTGTCGCCTTGACGCCCTGTGACGCGAAAAGGCTCGCCGCCTCCCGAATTATTCGATTCCTGGTTGACAATTCGTCGTTCATAGCGTTAGAACAAAGTACTTACTTTGGTCGAAAGGGTTTCCAACATGACGCAGACGCTACCCCCAGCCGCTCTTGCTTCCACGCCTGAGGACCCACAAGCGGTTCCGGTCTTGCGTATTCCTGGTTCGGCCCGCAAGGCTGCAGCGGTGTTCAACGAGGATCGTTTTGGATGGAACGATCGAGCCAGTGAACTCGGCCCGCTTAGCCAGTTGCGCTTGGGGCCTGCTCGTGTCTGGATCATCACCGACCCCGATATTGCCCGAGAGATGCTGGTAACCGATTCGAGAAACTGGATAAGACCGGCGACGGCGAGAACACCCATCCGCCTCGGTATTGGAGAGAATCTGTTTACGCAGTCAGAAAAGGCATGGGCGGTGACCCAACCCACACTGTCACCAGCGTTCCGCAAACGGTCACTGGAACCACGATTGGCCCAGATGCCCGAGCTCATCGATCGCGAGTTGGCAACGGTTCGCTCTGGGGAATCGGTCGATGTCGTGGCCTTAACCGGACAGGTCGCGATGTCGATTGCCTCGACGGTGCTCTTTGGCTTTGACCTGCCACCGGAACGTTCTGCCCTACTTGCTAAGCACCAATACGATTTGGTGACTTGGGTGGGCGAACGCATTGGAACATTACTTGCTTCGGTCCCCTTCTCGTTCAGTTCGTCGGCGCGAGAAATGAGACGCAACCGAAAGGTCCTCGAAGACTTCGCCGCCGAAGTACTCGCACATGGCCGAGCAAGAACTGAAGCAGCCGACGATGTCCTCGAAGCGCTACTCGCAGCCCGACCGAACGGAAAACCGCTCGGTGAAAAGGAGCTCATTGGACACATCCTCGGCATGTTGTTGGCAGGAAACGAAACTACGGCACTTGCGCTGGCGTGGGCGGTTGTCCACGGAGCGGAGAATCCATCGGAATGGGCCAAATTACGCACCAACGCAACCTACGCTGAGCCGTTCATTACCGAATCGATGCGCCTCAATCCAACGGTTTGGGCGTTCGCTCGCCGGGCACGCCGTGGTTCCACAATCGATGGGCACAAGACAACGCCCCTGTCGGACATGGCGGTCGTTTATCTGCGCGGCATGAACCGCAGAGCAGACCTTTGGGAAAATCCGTTGGCGTTTCTTCCTAGTCGTCATATCGGCTCGGATTCCGCGCAAAAGCGATCCATACAAACCTTTGCGCTCGGGCCTCGCATGTGCATTGGCATGCATCTAGCGATGGCCGAGATGTGTGCCGTTCTCCCTGCCATGGCTCAACTCGGTGACGTCGTGCTGGAGTCAACGCCCGAACCCGATCCCCATTTCGCAACCCGTGCCAGAGGCGGAATAATCGCCCGCCTCACGAATCCACCAGCGCAGTAGAAACCGCGCTGCGAAACAATCCTGAAAATCCGCGCTCGACTAACCACAAGGCTGGAGCTGTCGAGTGACCGATTCTTCTGGATCCCCGATTGAGAGCATGAACCAAAGTCAATAGCCCCGTGTTCTAAGCGTAGAGTCGAGCTATGCGTGGAATTCGAATCTTTCCTACGGCCGAAGAATATGTCGAAGACTTTTTGGCCCGGGGGCTGCCCGAGGAATCGATTCGAACTAACGACTTTTACCGGCGACTTATCGGCTGGGTGATCGATCAGCGTTCGCCCTTGCTGTACGAACAAGATCACCCCGATGAGTACACGAATCTGAGCATCAACTTCAACTGGCTTCTGCTTCGCAACTACGCGCAGACCAAGCTTGGCCCACCACAAACGATTCTGTCGATGTACGTGCTACACGAGTTGGCCCACATGACTCATTGGTTACCAACTCGTTTCGATGAATTATCGGCCGGTGAATATGCCGATCAATTCACTCGCAGCGAATATCGGGCCTCCAACGAAACCGAGATACTGATTCATTTTCGAATTCCTTCATTACGTGCGACGGTTTTTCCCAATCAGCGAATCGTGTCTGATGTGCTCCATGACAAGGGTATCGAGCAGCCATCAATGAATCGGCTCTGCAATCTTCGGCCGCTGTTTGTTGAGGACACCGTCCTCGATGGATTCTTTACCGGCCCCGATACCGACATTGCCGCAAGGTTCAAGAGGTATGCAGGAAATCGTGAATGGGCCCGCGGAAGATTTGATGCCATCCGCCAATACTTCACCACTATCGACTTACCCCAAGGCAGCGGGCTCACCAACGCCGAGTACGAAGATGTTCTGCATACTTATGAGCCATCGTTAACGCAAAAACGCTACGAACAAAACATGATCACCAATGTTCGTTTCGGCTACGCCATGTGCGGCTTACCCGTCCCTGCCCTGGAATCGTTGGGAGATGCGCAAACTGCCGCTAAAGATCTCGAGGGACGCCACGCTATCGTTCAGTCTTGATCCCGCTCAGCTCATGACCGAGGTCTAGTTCTTTCCGCATACGCTGAAGATATGCGGACACCGGTTGTTTTGATTCATGGCATGTGGTCAAGGGGTGAAACGCTGCACCCTGTGAAGCAACGATTGGAGGCACTTGGCTACCAGTGTTGGGCGCCAACGCTTCCCCATCATGAAACCAGTGGTGATGCTCAAGCGGTTGGAACCTTGTCATTGCGGAACTACATCAGTTATCTCGAACAGTTCATTGCCGAGCAGAACTTTGCAACGCCGCCAATGCTCGTTGGTCATTCCATGGGTGGCTTGCTGGCGCAATTGTTAGCCACCCGAATCCCTACGGCCGCAATAGTGCTCATTGCCCCAGCAGTCCCTCCCGGGGGAATTCCGTCAGCCTCATTTTCGCAAGTGCGTTTCTTCCTTCCAGTCACCATTCGACCGTTTTGGTGGAAACGATCACATCGCCCGGCATCGTTCAAAAGCGCCAACACGGCACTGTTCAACAACTTGGCGCCGGCTCGTCAACGTGAACTCTTTGATTCGCTCGTGCCCGAATCAGGCCGAGTGCTCCTTGAGATGGGTTTCCCGCAGCTGGATCGCACCAAGGCCGGCGCACATGACTATGCCGCAGTTCAGGTTCCCGTCTTGATACTCCAAGGGACCAAGGATGGTGTGGTGCCACTCCGAGGTTCACGCAAGCTTCAGGTTAAGTATGCGAAGGCTACGTTGCACCAATACCCGGGAGCCGGACATTGGATCTTTGAAGAGCCAACTACTTCCGATGTGTTGTTCGCCGATCTTGGTCGCTGGCTCGCTACCCACAATCTTTCGTGATTGGGAACCAAATCCCGCTAAACCGGCGTCAAAGCTGTTGTTATCACCACCGGTCGGGTCAAGCACAACCAGCCTCAGTGACCATTACGAACATCAGATTTGCGACTTCTTCGGGAGGCGCAAGAACAGGGAGAATCATGAAACCAAAAACCCGTTTCATCGTCCGAAGATTCAGTAGCGTTTTGGTTGCCGGCTCGCTCATTGTTGCTCTTGGGAGCGTCGTGAGTGGTTGCACTCGAAACGCCACTCGATCCAACGCCAGTGGCACAGCCGCTGCCCAATTTTCTAACACGACCGACACGTCGGCTGCTTCTGAGACAACCGCCCCGGCAACCGCGACAGGTCAAGAATCCACTGACACCACAACTCCAGGTGCGGTCACCCAAACAACCTTGCCTCGTGCTGATGAGTTTCAAGTGATGGTGACAATGTTGGAAACGGGCGGACGGTGCGCTGGGCCGTGCGGCGACGTGCAAACGACTCTCTACACCGATGGAACCTGGTCTTATGGTCTCGCTCCCAACCTTGATCCTGGCGTGACCGCAACCACGCTCCCGCAAATACAGGGGGTCCTCGATCCGACCCTCGTGGAAAAACTTAAGGCTGCGCTAGTCATAACGAAAGCAGCTGATCTTGAAGCCCTTCCCGTTACCCAGCAGTACTGTCCCTCCGCTGCTGATGGACGAGACCTTTCGTTCACTTATCGCTTGCAGGGAACCGTAGTGACCATCAGCAATTGCACGGCTGACCTTCTCGAGGCCAACGAACTCTTGCGCCTTACTTCACAAGCCCGCGACGACATCGCCATCGTGGCCAATCAAAAGGGCTAACCAAAGGGCTAACCAAAGGGCTAGAGATTCAACCACCCGCGGCTTTGACTTTCCAACCCTGAACTTTGAGGGTTTCCATCACCAGTTTGCGGTGATCGCCCTGGATGGTGATGATGCCATCTTTGGTAGTTCCGCCGGCACCGCATGCAGCCTTGAGTACTTTGCCGAGCTCGCTGAGTTCGTCGTGATCAAGCGGAAGGCCTTTCACTAAGGTCACTCCCTTACCTCCGCGACCCTTCGTTTCGCGGGACACTCGGACAAACCCGTCGGACGGCGCAACCACCGCAAATTTCTTTTTACAGGTGCACCTAGCTGTCAATGGCCATGTCAAAGTCTTCTTTAGTGGCCAACTGAAAGTCCTCGTGTTGGGGTTTTGAAGTATCCCTGTGTTGGCCGCCTCGGGCGGTGATTG
>JAYTWN010000315.1:0-2606 GCA_043743435.1 Acidimicrobiia bacterium | reverse complement strand
ACGGGGTTATCGACCGCGTTGGAGTTGGGGGCTTGGCGAACCAATTGGCCGTAAGTGAGCGTCATCTGGTGCGGTTGTTACAAAGCGAAGTTGGTGCACCACCGTTGGCTCTAGCCCGAGCCCAACGCGCCCAAACCGCACGTGTACTTATTGAAACTACCGAGTTGCCTCTCGGCCAAGTGGCGTTTGCTTCCGGATTCGCCAGCATCCGCCAGTTTAACGACACTATCCGCGAAGTGTTTGCCTCATCACCAACCGACCTTCGCGCCGCTCAGGCCAAACGACGACTGGGACTGGGCTCAGGCCGCTCAACCATCACCGTGCGCCTACCGGTCAGGCAACCGTTTGCCTTCGCCCCACTCCTGCGATTCCTCGAAATGCGGGCGCTCCCGGGAGTGGAAACGATCCGCTTCGCACCAGACGAAACCACAACCGCAGCAACCTATGCGCGCAGTCTTTTCTTACCAAATGGGCCAGCCGTTGTCGAGCTACTCCTAAGCGCCGACGGGGTAGTGGCAATTTTCCATCTTTCTGATTTGGCGGATCTCCAAGCCGGAATCGCCCGCTGTCGAAGACTGCTCGATCTCGACGCGGATCCGTTGGTCATCGACAATGCCTTAGCAACCGATCCTTCACTCGCCCCGTTGGTAAACGCAACCCCGGGCCGACGTTCACCAGGCGCCGTTGATCCCCACGAACTTTGCGTGCGTGCCGTTCTTGGACAACAAGTGTCGGTGGCCGCGGCGCGAACGTTGGCCTCCCGATTGGTTGACCGCCTTGGTGCACCGTCACCCTTTGAGGTAGAGGGCATCACCCGTATGTTTCCGCTTGATTCGGTCATGGCTGATCAAGACCCCGCCACCATTGGTATTCCAATGGCCCGAGCGCGGGCGCTCGTGGGGTTCAGCGATGCCTTAGCCACCGGCAAGGTTTCACTTGATGCTGGCGTTGATCGTGTCGAAGCGGTGGCAGCCATGGAGGCACTTCCCGGCATCGGGCCATGGACTGCATCCTATGTATGCATGCGATCCCTGTCTGATCCCGACGTGTTCCTCGCTACCGATTTAGCCGTTCGACAGGGTGCTGTTCGAGTGAATCTTCCCGCCGAGCAGAAGCCGCTCGATACTTACGCACAAGCGTGGCGGCCATGGCGTTCCTATGCCACTCACCACCTCTGGGGTGCGTTGTCCATGGACCTCACTTGGCTGCAATCACAGATCGCGAGGCCTCCACTGGCCACCACCCCAGTGCCCACTTCAAAGCCATCGTCGAAGCCATTTCCACAGCCGACAACGCAAACTTAGGAAACCACATGGACATCGAAACATCATCAAGCTCCGGGGCGTTGTTACAGACCGAAGTGCAAAGCCCGGTCGGCACACTACAGTTGGTCGCCAGTGATGCTGGCGTTCGCGCGCTGCTGTGGCCGATGGACGGCGCGCGAGTTCGGGTAGGAGCGACGGAATTAGTTGACCCCGCCGATCACGAAGTGCTGCTCGCCACGAAACAACAACTGGATCAGTATTTCGCGGGCACGCTTACGAAGTTCGATCTGCCCCTCGATCCCATTGGTACGCCGTTTCAACTCGATGCGTGGCGGGCCTTGAGCAACATTGGCTACGGCAAAACTGCTAACTATGCAGAACAGGCGAGCAAAATCGGACGCCCCAAAGCAGTGCGAGCCGTGGGTGCCGCTAACGGCAAGAATCCCATCAGCATCATCGTGCCGTGCCACAGGGTCATTGGATCGAATGGTTCACTAACAGGTTTCGCTGCCGGAGTCGACGCTAAACGCTGGCTTCTTGACCATGAACGACGGGTTACGGGCGAATCTCTGTTCTAGAAAAATCACGGTGCAAATCACGGTGTAAATCGGCGGGTAAGTTCAAAGTTCGTTGCTAGAACAGTGGGATGTCTGGTTCCCCCACCATCACCCCCACCACCACCTCGTCCTCAATCTCGTCCTCAATCCTGCATCAACTCAACGTCGAAGCCCTTCGCGCTGCCACACCCGGTTGTTTGGACGTCGCCTTCCTCAACAACGCCGGCGCCGCACTCCCCACCACCAAAACCCTAGAAGCGACGATTGCGCATCTCCGCAGAGAGGCCGTAATCGGTGGCTACAAAGCTGGCGACGAAGCAGCCGGCGTTATTCAGGAGGCTCGTGCCACTGCGGCCAGATTGATCGGTGCACAACCATACGAGATTGCCCTGACGCCAAGCGATACCGCAGGATTTGCCAAAGTCTTCTGGGGCATGGTCAACGGCGGCGTGATACCCAAAGGTGCTCGCGTGGTGGTGGATCAGGTCTCGTACAACTCTCACTACATGGCCCTCTTGCAACTGCAACGTACGCATAGCATCAAGATTGATGTGCTGCCCAGCAACGTCGACGGTTCAATTGACGTCACCAAGATCGGCGAAACGCTTGATCAGCCCACCGCAATCGTGATGAGTACCACGATTGGAACCCACTGTGGGCTTATTAATCCAATTGCTGCCGTCGGTGCAGCATGTAAAGTTCGGTCGATTCTTCATATGGTTGATGCCTGCCAGGCCATTGGACAACTCCCTGTCAACGTCGATGACATTGCTTGTGATGTACT
>JAYTWN010000314.1:0-18217 GCA_043743435.1 Acidimicrobiia bacterium | reverse complement strand
GTCGCCACTGCGGGCCGCATCGAGATCAACGGTATGAATCCAACGAGCCCCGGCCTCAGCGAAAGAAACCGCTACCGCAACCGGATCATCCCCGTAGGTGGTCTCGCGGGCATAGTCACCCTGCTGTAGGCGAACACACTTTCCGCCACGCACATCAATGGCGGGATAGAGCTCGGATAAATTAGTTTGCATACGTACCATCTTGCGCCGTCGAAGCCATCGACCGTTTCGTGGCGGCAGTGAAATTGGCCAACAGTGCCATACCCGAAGCCGAAGATTTTTCCGGATGAAACTGAGTGCCCATCACGTTGGCCCGCTCCACTACACAGGGCACTTCCGTTCCGTAATCACACACACCAACTACATCGGCGTGGGGCTCTGGCGCAAAGGAATGCACAAAGTACATCCACGGTTGATCAAGACCAGCGAGAAGCACGTTGGGTCTCAAGGACCGGACAATGTTCCATTGCATCTGCGGCCGTTTCACCGTATCGGGCAACAACACAACCGTGCCAGGAAAGTATCCAAGACCTTCCACGCCACCGAACTCTTCGCTTCCGGTATGCAACATTTGCATACCCACACAGATGCCCAGAAACGGTCGGCCCGAAGCAATAGTGTCGAGCACCGCTCGACGCAGTCCATAGCTATCGAGTGCTTCCATGCATCGGCCCATGGCACCAACGCCGGGCAGGATTACCGAATCCGCGGCGGCAATCTCAGCGACGTCATTGGTAATGAACGCTTCGGCCCCGCTGCGCTCTAGAGATTTGCGAACCGACGGCAGATTGCCAATGCCGTAGTCAAGCACAGCAATACGAGGAAAACTATTCATTCGCACACTTACAACGTACCCTTGGTTGAGGGAACTACGAGCGGCCCTTCAACCCGGATGGCATCACGCAAAGCTCTCGCCACACCTTTAAAGCTGGCCTCCAAAATATGGTGCGTGTTTTTACCTGCGCGCATACGAATGTGCAGCGTCATCATGGAAGCCATCACAAAGGCCCGCCAAAACTCTTCCGCCAACTGGGGATCAAACCCGGGCTCGCCGAGCAGAAACGTTTGACCGGTACCGCCAGAAGGATCAACCTCGTACACCAAGAACGGGCGGCCGGAGAGATCGAGGGCAATCTCCAGGAGCGCTTCATCGAGCGGCACCGCATTCGAAGCGAACCGCCGAACCCCGGCCTTGTCACCCAGTGCTTCACGCCAGGTTTCCCCGATGGCAATACCCACGTCTTCGATGGTGTGATGCGTATCGATCTCCAGGTCACCAACACAACGAACACTGAGATCTACACCGCTATGTTTCCCCAACTGGCTCAACATGTGATCGAAAAAGGGAATCCCCGTCGCAATGTCCACGGTTCCGGTGCCATCCAAGTCGAGGGTGACGTCGATGGAGGTTTCTTTCGTGGCCCGAGATCGGGTTGCCGTGCGGGTCATAACAAGGTTTCCGTTTCAACAGTGCCTGAAACACTCCCGGGCTTACCGACTGACGATAGCAACAGTTGCGTTCGATGAGACCTCCACGTTACTGGCCCTCAACCAAAGCACCGCAGCATTACCAAGCCGCCGAAATGCGCCACAATCTTGGGGTGATCACCACCAAGGCCGAGCTCGCCGCACTGCTCCAATCGCTGCAAGACACCACGAACCGTATCGACAACATCGCCCGCGATATCCGCTCCGTTGAAGGCCGGGAACAAGAGTCGTCGGAACTCATGGCCATTGAAGCCGGTTTACGCAACGCCCAGCGTCGTCTCGCCAAAATGGTCGAACGAATGAAGGCATGAAGACATAAAAGGTCGGGGCTGGCCATCATGGTGTTTCGAAAATGCCCCCGGGCGCGCACGACGGCGCCCCGAAGGGCGCCGTCGACGGCGGGACGAGTGGCGGGACTCATCAACCGCGTTGTTGCTCAGGTGGCGGGACCCGAACAACAAATCCGACACTATCAGAGGATAAATGCCCAAGTTACGAATGTTGCCCAAACAGGCACCGAACGAGCAAATTCAACCAACTCAGCTGGGACAGATTCCCTAGGCTTGCGAAGATCGGCGTAAATTCCTAGATCAAACCTGCACTAGGACAGAGTCCGGCCAGTGAGCACGTTCCGCATGCCGGTTTTCGGGCAGAACAAACTCTGCGCCCATGCAAAATTATCCGTAACGAAAATCCGCCCCAATCCTTTGGGGCCAACAGTTCGCCGAGGGCATGCTCAACCTTTACCGCGTCTTCCTCGGTGGTAAGACCAAGACGTCGCACCAGCCGCCCTACATGGGTGTCAACCGGCAGGCCCGGCAGCCCCAAAGCCACCGATCGAACCACATTGGCGGTCTTGCGTCCCACGCCGGGCAACCCAACGAGTTCATCCATTTCCCCGGGAACCTCCGAGTCATAGTCAGCTACCAACTTTGCCGCCATTCCCATCAGAGATGTGGCCTTGTTATGAAAGAACCCGGTCGAGCGAATGAGCTCTTCCAACTCGTCACGGTCAGCCACCGCCAAATCGCCCGGTGTTGGATACTTGGCAAACAGTGCCGGTGTAACTAAATTCACCCGGGCATCGGTACATTGCGCCGACAAAATCGTGGCGACCAACAACTCAAAGGGGGTGGTGTGATCAAGCTCACACAATGCTAGGGGTGCTTGGGGATAGTCTTCGATCAGAAGCGCAGAAATGGCAGCCGCACGACCCTTTAACGTTCTTGGTTTGCCCACAACCCCAAGCTACCGGTAAGCCAGCTCGGTGTTTCGTGCCGAATCCCCGAACGTCACTTGTCGTTGCGATTCACAAACGCCAAACCAATCATCACCAGGGACCCAAGCACGATAACGGCCAAGAATTTGCCTGCGGCGGAGGGGATCACGGTTCCCAGCGTAACCTTGCAGTCGTGCCTCCGAACTCCGTCCCCAGCAATTTCACACGAGCACAGGGTTTAAATAAAGCACTGGGTTCTAATAAAGCACTGGGTTCGAATGGAGAGAACGTCGAAAAGACACCGGTCTACGTAAAAATCGCTAGCCGGCCCCGGCGCACCATGCCAGGGCCCCGTCGTTACGACCTTCGACCCGATGATGTCGCCGCGTTAGTTGGCGATGAGCCGGCCTACCGTGTGAAGCAAATCTGGGAAGGTCTCTATGAGCAGGCCCGCGACATCGACGAGATCACCTCACTTCCCAAAGCACTGCGAGCCAAGCTGGCCGCCGAACCAACCTTTGATATGGCGCTCGATACAGAGTTGGAGAAGCGCAGCGAACACGGCGAAACCATCAAGTGGCTCTGGAGCCTTATTGACGGTGCTGCCATCGAAACCGTGCTCATGCACTACGAGGAACGCTCCACAGTTTGCATATCGTCCCAGGCTGGCTGTGCCATGGCGTGTGGATTTTGTGCCACCGGGCAAGCTGGATTTGAACGTCAGCTGACCGCGGGCGAAATCATTGAACAAGTCATTCGGGCCCGTAGACGCTCAACCGAGGATGGTCGTCGGCTTTCCAATGTGGTGTTCATGGGCATGGGCGAACCTATGGCCAACTACGATGCGGTGTGGCGAGCCGTCGAGGTTTTGCACCACGACCTGGGCATGTCCGCCCGACACCTCACCATCTCTACCGTCGGCATCATTCCTGGCATCAAACGCCTTACCCAAGAATCCCTCCCAGTGAACCTGGCCGTTTCCCTGCACGCCGCCGAAGACAAAAAGCGTGACTCCCTCGTGCCGATCAATCGCCAGTATCCGCTTGGTGATTTGGCCGAAGCGTGCGGTGCCTATGTTGATGTCACCGGTCGACGACTGTCCTTCGAATGGGCGCTTATTGCCGATGTGAATGACACAATGGCTGATGCTCGTCAGCTCGCCGCTTATGCTCGTCCGCTCAAAGCACATGTGAACTTGATCCCGCTGAACCCCACGCCGGGCTACCCAACCGTTGGTACCAATGCTGCCGGTGTGCGTGCTTTCCGTGACCAGCTGCAGGATTTCGGAATCAACGCCACCATCCGCCGCAACCGCGGAACGGGCATCGACGCAGCGTGTGGCCAGCTCCGCTCACGTACCCTGAACCTCAGCCCGAAACCTGCAGCGGCACCAAAAACTGATAATCCCGCCGACAACGCTTCCTCCGACGAAGAGCAGTAATGCTCCCCCCGTCCGCTGATTTTGATTTGATTTTGAAGCTGACGGCAAGCCGGCAACCGGCCGAGCAACCTGCCAGCAATCGGCGTCATTGGATCGGGCCTTTTGGCAACCACGATTTTCGCGTCGTAGGGTTCTCCTATGACAACTCTCGAATTTTCGACCATTGGTGATCACGTAGGCGAACACCTGGGCTTTTCCGAATACCACCGAGTCACCCAGGAGCAGGTCAATCTCTTTGCCGACGCCACTGGCGACCACCAGTGGATCCACATCGACGTTGAGCGAGCCAAAGCCGGTCCGTTTGGCGGACCAATCGCCCACGGTTACCTCACCCTTTCCCTCGCCCCTGTCCTGCTCGCCCAGGTTCTCCGGGTTGATGGCGTGGCTATGGGCGTGAATTACGGCGCCAACAAGGTGCGCTTTCCTGCTCCAGTACCTGTTGGAGCCAACGTTCGCATCGGCGCCAAGTTGCTCGGCGTTGAGGACGTTTCCGGTGGCAAGCAAGTCACTATCGAGGCGACCTTTGAGGTCGAAGGCGCTAGCAAGCCAAGCTGCGTAGCCGAGTTGTTGTTCCGCTACTACGGCGGCTGATCCCCCGTTTGCGCAACGATCTACTGCTTGAGCGGACGAACTGGACGACAAAAACGGGCGCTCCCGAAAGGGGCGCCCGTTTCGTGTGCTCGTCGAAGAGCTGTCAGTTCTACGACCTGGCAGTTACGCCGGGCAACTGGTAATCGGGCTTAGCGACCGTCGTTCACCGCATCACGCCCGATATCGGTAAAGAAGCCGAAGTAGGAAGGGTTCAGCAAGACCGCATCTTCGGTCAACTTGCCGCTCTTGACCTTGATGTTCTTGCCCTGCAGCACAATGTTCTGCATATTGTTCGGATCGATGCTGCGAGCCATTTGCGCAAGCACCAACAAGTCGCCGGTCTTCAGATTGGTTGCAGCGTTGGCTTGCATTGACTTGATCCACTTGATCAAACCGTTTACGTCGGTAACTTCTTCACGCAGTTTCGCCAAGGTGTAAATCATGAAACGTCCGTGGTTGAGCGCACGACCAAAGTCTCCACCGGCCACCGTTTTACGGTTTCGGTTGAAGGCCAGAGCAGCATTGCCGTTCATGGCAAACCAGCCTTTGGCGAACAGTGCGCCGGAGGCCTTGTCATTCATCGCTGGATCGACCAAGACGTTCACTCCGCCGATGTCATTGACCATCTTGGTGAAACCGTCAAAACCCGTGACAATGTAGTTTTGCGTGTTCAGGCGGGATAGCGAGTTCACGGTTTGCAACAGCAGATCCGGTCCACCCAAAGCAAGGGCTGATGTGATCTTGCCGTTTCCTTTGCCAGGAATAGCTACGTAGGAGTCACGCGGGAACCCCACAATGATTCCCTTGTTCCACGCCGGGTTCCACACAATCAGGCTGATCGCGTCACCACGAGTCCGCTGAAAATTCTCACCAACACGGGCATCAGAACCAATCACGAGCAACGAGAAGATCTTGTTATTCGGAACGATCTTGGTAGTTGCTGCCTCAAAGCTAGAGACAGAAGGCAGGCTCGCATCAGTCGACGCAATTTCCCAGAGGAACGGGCCTGCGGCTTTCGGAGCGCGGCCGTTCGGGGCGTAAATCTTGGTGTTTACCGCCTTCGACTTAGAAGGCTTTGCAGCAGGTTTCGCGGCGGCACCGGCGGATTGGGTGGCAAGTTGCGCAGCGGCACCCACCACTAAGGCAGCGGCTCCAGCTAGTGCAACGATTCTGCGCACAGGGGAAGTGCGAGCAAACTGATTTTTCATGGGGAACTCCTTGTTCTCAATAACGTCGAGCCGTAGTCCGCTCCTACATCCGACAACCCGTAAACCTTACCGGCAGAGGCTCTGCCGATGGGTGACCCGGGCAAGACCTTCAGCCACTTTGGCTTCGCTTTAGATGTCGACGTGGATTCGACCAGCCCATTGTCCCTACCGGATATGAGGAGCTGATGATCAACCTCTGATGAACCGCCACATGTCACGTTGTCCAACGCTCGCCCGTTCGAACCCAGATATACCGTTCGCTTGCAATCGCCGTCTACGCCAGCTTGTTTGTGCTCTTCCGTCCCTTCGGCCCTTCCCGGTTTCCGTGGTGCTTCGTAGCGTGCGTTCCTTGAACTCCCCTACGATGCGCAGGTGAACTTTCCAAACAGCAAGAACAGCGCACCGTGGCAAGTAACTCCAGGCAGCAAACTTCGTCTGAGTTCCATCGATACCGCGGGTACCCCCGAAGCGCCCAAAGCCGGAGAACGCTCTGAAACAGAGAAACGCACAAAGTCGCTGCGGGAAGAGCTTCGTGAATTACAGGGAGCACTTCAGGGTGAAGCAAAACGTTCGATTCTGCTGGTCCTTCAAGCCATGGACACCGGCGGCAAAGACGGTACGGTCAAGAATATTTATGCCGGAATAAACCCCGTAGGTGCGGAAGTCAGCAGCTTTGGCGTGCCCAACGACGACGAGATTGCCCGCGATTTCCTGTGGCGTATTCACGCAAAAACTCCACCGAAGGGCAAGATCGGGATTTTCAACCGTTCCCATTACGAAGATGTGCTGGCCGTTCGCGTTCGCAACATCGCCCCAGAATCGGTGTGGCGTCCCCGTTTTGCTGCCATTAACGATTACGAGCGCATCCTCACCGAATCGGGAACCACCGTAGTGAAGGTCATGCTGCATATTTCGGAAGAAGAACAAAAACTCCGTCTGCAGGCCCGGATCGATCGGCCCGAAAAGCGTTGGAAGTTCCGCATGGGCGACATTGAGGACCGCCAGCTTTGGGGTGACTATCAGAAGGCTTACGAAGACGCTCTGGCCAAGACTTCCACTGATCATGCACCGTGGTTCGTGGTCCCTGCTGACAAGAAGTGGTACCGCGATTTTGCCGTGCTCACCATCCTGGTCGATGTGTTGAAGGGAATCGATCCCCAGTATCCAATCTTCGACAATCTTGCCGGGCTCCAGATTCCCTGAGGCTCGTGAGCCTTAGGGCCGCGTTGGTGGCGAGATCCGTCCTGGCTTTCGTTTACCCACCAGAACTCCGTTGGATTCGTAGACGATTTCGAACGGCCCATTGGCTTCGGTGAGTCTCAGCGCTATATCTCTGTCCGACGGTTGTAAGAGCCGATCGTCAATCACGAACCAGTCCACGTTGTTCGGGTCGGGAAGCGGTGTTGGCGCAATGGGGTCATAGTTTCCCCAGTAGCGCTCCTCAAACGGATTCGGCCAAAGATACGCGTGCTTACGTCTATCAAGGTGGGGCAACACAAAATCTGAGGCCGTTACTCCCGCGTTCGAGGGGATCATGGCGACTGCTTTAGTTAGGGATGCGGAGCGGGCATCGGGTTTCGCCCAATAGATTTCACCACGCTTACTTAGAGGCGCGGGTGAAAAATCCTGCTCGGCGTAATACGTCAAACCTAAAACCACCAAGACCACTACGCCCAAAGCGGGAAGGTGTCGACGAAGCTTCGCTAGGGAATAGATGGTGGCGATCCACAGTGGACCTACTAACACCGCAGCGTACTGGTATTCGATTTGGCGCGGATATTGACTGTCGGTGAGAACGTTGGACAGCATCGAGGGCACCACCATAAGCAAATGCACCGGCGAAAGAAGAAACACAAACCCTACTGGTCGGCCCAGTGCCCAGTAGTAGTCAAGCCGGTCTTGCTTGGTGGCCAAGCCAATGATTTTGCTCGGGTCCGTGAAGAACGTTTTGATGATCCCGCCGACCGAGCCGCCTAAAGACCCAAAGAATGACTTGAGGTAGTACGGCGGTCGTCCGTTGTTATACCTGGGCAAAATGAAACGTGTACAGAGCAAATACCATCCCCCACCGACAAACGATGTCAGCAATCCGGGAAGATACGAGCGGCGTGAACGATGCATTGGCCCCTGGGCTCGGGAAGATTCTTCCAAACTCGGCGAATCCCGCAGCACCACATGAGCGGGCGCGGCGAAACTGCGTGCACCGAGTTTCCATAACCAGCCCTGTTGGACCATCGCCACGCCCGATGCTGAGGCAGCCATCCGATGTGCGCCGCGGTGAAGCATGACCGTGCGCCACACCATAACCAAACCCATCATGGTCACCGCAAGCGCAGTCTCTTCTCGGGTGCTGATCAGGATCACCACGCACAACCCAAACCATCCCCAACGACGACGCACCATGGCCCACCAAGCACACAGAAACGGCAGCGTTGCGAACGATTCAGGATGAACGTGCGCCCAATTGATCCACTGAATAACCGGACTGCCCAAATACGCCAAAGCAACGCCAGCAGCGATCCATTCAGCCCCAACGTTCTGCGTTGGTTGCAGCCACCGAAACGGCCACGGCCAACCCCTCTTGGCTGAAGTTTCGGCGGCGTTGCTCGGGGAGCCAGCGATCAGGTAACGGGTGAGCCCAAAAACAGGAATGGCTCCGCAAGCGAAGGCCACGGTTTGGGCGATCAGAAACGATTCGGCTCCCCCACCCAACCAAGAAATCGGCACGAGCAGAAAAAGGAACGGATTGACATGATGTCCGTGTACATACAATCCGCGGACGGTCATAAACGGATTTGCTGTGCGGCCCATCAGGTAGATCGCTTGGTCGTAGATGGCCGTGTCATAGGCCAGCGAGCCAAAGGCCCGATGGTTGCGCAGATGCAGAGACGCAAACACGGCAACGAAAAGCAAGATACCAAAGGCAACACTGAATCTTGCAACTGCCCGAAACGACGAAGCGCTCTCAGGTTCGATCCGCTCGACGCGTTCTGGAGGCGGTTCGTTTGGGCTTGGAGTTGGTGAGAGGCCAGATCCTAAAATCTCTGCGTCGTTTTGACTCTTGAAAATTTGTCCCGAGTCCGGACTCGTCAACATTTCTGAAGACAGCATTTCCGGGGACAGCATTTCCGGGGACAGCATTTCCGAGGACAACGTTTCCCAAGGCTCAACCGCTGACCATCCAGCCCAGGGCGCACCGCCACCCGTCGTCCCAGCAGGGTTCTCGTCGGTCACTGAAGCGAACCAGCCGCCGAGCTCGGGAACGGACTCACAACCGAATCCACAATGGCCTCCAGCGCGGAACGTAACGCCACGTTGGCGGTTTCCGGGGTTTTCCCGAGGCGCACCACTACCAGCTCAGCTTCGGGCACGATCAAGATACGTTGGCCTTCATACCCGTGAGCGGCGAAGGATTCCTTCCAGGGCCACAGCCACCATTGTGCTCCGTATCCGTAGTTTTCAGTTTCTGGCACCGGGGTTGGGGTGCGCGCATAGGAAACCCAACCTTCGAGTAGCAGACGTTGGCCGTTCCAAACTCCGTCGAGCCGATTGAACTCTCCAAAGCGAGCAAAATCTCGCGCGGTTGCGTGCAGAAACGATGAGCCGATGAAGGTTCCGGCACCGTCGAACTTTGGTGTTGCACTGGTCATCCCTAGCGGCCCGAAGAGCCGCTCGTCCAGGTAAGCGCCAACTCCATCGGGACCAGGACCGAGAAGCTGCGAGGCAATTCGACACAGAATGTTGGTCGTGCCACTGGCGTAGCTAAACCGTGAACCAATCGGTTGTTCGAGAGGCTGTGATGCGGCGTAGCCCGCTACATCGTCTTTGCCTGCACCGAACAGCATGTCGATGCAGTGCGAAACGGAATCGTCGACATAGTCTTCGATGAAGCGCAGACCGCTTCGCATGGCCAGGAGATCACGAATGGTGATGGCTGCACGCTCATCGTTGGCCCACTCGGCAATGGGGGCTTGATCGTCGATGCTGAGCAAGCCGTCGCCTACCATCAGGCCGAACAGGTTCTGGGTAACGCTTTTGGCCATGGACCAAGAAATGAGCGTGGAATCAACGGTGGTTTCCGGACCGTAACCCTCAGCGATGATCCGTCCGCCCTGAACCACCACGAGCGCCTGGGTAACCCCAAGTTCATCGGGCTGCGCCAGTAGCGCGTCGGCCGCTCTCCGCAGCGTTGGGGTAGCACTGTCGAGGGCGATTGGCCACTGATGGGTTGCGCTCATACCATCAGTCTTCCAGCACCGTGCACCTGTCTCGTGCATTCGTCTCGTGCATTCGTTCGGGGCAGAACGTTTGGGTTTACTCCTTGAGTTCGATGAGATCGAGCATTTTCTCATCGAAGTGCATCAAGGTGCCTTCGGGCATCATCAGCACACCAGTTGGAGCCAACTGGGTTACGAACTCGGTATCGTGCGAAACCAAGATGATCGTGCCTTTGTAGTTTTGCAAGGCGGCCAGCACAGCTTCACGCGACGATGGGTCGAGGTTGTTGGTGGGTTCGTCGAGCAGCAACACGTTGGACTTGCCAATCATCAACCGAGCCAAGGAGAGCTTGGTCTTTTCGCCACCGCTGAGCGTGCCTGCCGCTTGATCGGCCACATCGCCAACCATGCCAAAGTGAGCGAGAATGCCACGCAGCGTCGGGTCCTGAACGCTGGGATCCATCTCGCGCAACAACGAAATGACCGAGCGATCCGCGGTGATGTCTTCGTGTTCCTGCGCGTAAAACCCGAGCTTAACGTTGGCACCGATTTTGATGTCGCCAACTTCGTTTTTGTACACGCCAGCAAGCGAACGCAGCAGGGTCGTCTTACCGGCACCGTTGAGGCCAAGCACCAAGAACACGTCACCACGACGAACTTCGAAGCTCACATCAGTGAAGATCACATCGTCACCAAAAGCCTTTTCGAGACCGGTGACGGTGAGGGCACGATCGCCAGCACGAGCAGGTTCCGGAAAACGCACACGCATAACTCTGCGCTTGACCGCCATGACTTCAGGCCCACGCTGCTTCTGCATGTGCTCCATACGCTTCAACAACGAGTTACGTTTCGCGGCGTGGGTGGCGTTGGCCTTGGCGAACTTCTCTACAGTTTTTTCGAGACGGGCAATCTCTTTGCCGAAGTTGGCGGATTCACGAGCCCGTAGCATTTCGCGTTCTTCACGCTGTTTGAGAAACTGTGTGTACGTACCTTTGTACTGTTCGATGTTTGCGGCTTCAAGGGCCAACACACGATCAATCGAGGAGTCCATCAGATCAATGTCATGACTCACGACCAAAACGGTGGCTCGGGCCTTTTTAAGGAACTCCATGACCCATTTTTTGGCTTCAACGTCGAGGTGGTTGGTGGCTTCGTCGAGGATCAAGAGATCGCCACCGGCCAGCAGCAATCGGGCAAGTTCCAACCGACGACGTTGACCGCCCGAAAGCGTTCCTACGGCTCGGAGCAGAGCATCTTCATCTAGACCAACGCCAGCAGCAATGCGTTCAGCTTCGGCTTCGACCTGGTAGCCACCAAGGGTTCGGTAGCGCTCTTCAAGGTTGGAGAATTTCGACACCGCTTTGTCGAGGGCTTCATCGGCGCCATCGATTCCCGCACCCATGTCGATTCCGGCTTTTTCGATGCGGTTTTGCCACTCTTTTAGCTGCTCGGCCATTTCCGTCAACGGGCTGGCATTCAACAGGTGATCGATGGACATTTTGTCGATGTCTTCGGTGCGAGCCGAAACGTCTTGCTGCAGCCAACCCCAATGGTCAGGGCGGCTGACGGTGCCAACGTTTGGCACACGATCGCCAGCCAAGGTTTTGAGCAGTGTGGTTTTGCCGGCACCGTTGGGGCCCACGAGCGCAACTTTTTCGCCAGGCTGCAAGCGGAAGGTGGCATCGTTTAAGAGCACCCGATGCCCGAGGTCAATGCGGAGATTGGCAACGTCAAGCATTTGGGAAAGTCTACCGGCACGCTCTAGGGCACTTGGCTCTCCACGCCAATTTGGTACGTGTTCGGCGTCACCCGCCCCAAACCTCTGAGTAGCCCGAGGCGGCGGCGTAGCCTGATCAGTGTGACCAGCACTGTTGATCCTGTATCCGCCCCTCCTGAACTCAATGTTGCCGGGCCAACTTCGTCACCCGGACAGTCGGTGCTCGCCCCTGTTTCTACAGAATCTGTGGAATCTGCAGTGACCAGTGCCAAGGCAGCCATTGATCTCACCAGTGGACTGCCAACCGGCCACGCAAAAGAAAAAGCGGTCCGGGCTATGTTTGATGCCATAAGCCCTCGGTATGACTTAGTGAACCGGGTGATGACGTTCCGCATGGACGTTGGTTGGCGTCGCAAAACGGTGAGAGCTTTGGCGCTTCCGGGCGGGTCGAGGGTGCTGGATTTAGCCGCTGGTACCGGAGACTTTTGTCGGGATCTACAGAAGGCTGGCATTACGGCTGTAGGCATGGACCTGTCCTTTGGCATGTTGTCGCACGCAAAAACTACGGCTCCGTTGGCGCAGGCCGATGCGTTGCGTTTACCGGTCCCAACCGGATCGGTGGATGGGGTCACGTGTGGTTTTGCGTTGCGGAACTTTGTTGATCTTGGCGAGTTTTTTGATGAGTTGGGCCGAGTAGTTCGACCAGGCGGACGTATTGCCCTCCTCGACGCCTCTACTCCTCCCAATCCGTTGCTGAAGTTTGGGCACGGGATCTATTTCGGCAAGGTCGTTCCGTTGATTGGTGGGCTGCTCAGCGATCCAACGGCCTACCGTTACCTTCCCAAGTCGTTGGCTTATCTGCCTGAACCTCCGGTGATGTTGGAGCGTCTTCGTGCGGCGGGCTTCAGCGGCGTACAACGACACCTTCTGAAGGGCGGCATCGCCCAGCTGATCACCGGCACCCGGATTGGAATGCCAAAGTGACCGAAACCCTTACTGCCTCTTCGATGAGCATCAACAGTGCTTCGGAAGAGCTGCTCACCGCCGCCAAACTTCGTGCGGTTACCCGTCCGCTTCCTGCTGCTGTGGCGAAATCTCTCGATCTTCTGGCCTTTGCTGGTGACTCAGGGTTGCTGTTCACGAGAGAAACCGTTGGCTTGGCCGCTCGAGGTGAAGCCATGCGCATCGCCCTACCCGGTGGCACCCTTTCTGTGGCGCACGTGAGAAACGTTTTGGATGCCATAGTGAGCGACGATCCGCTTCATAGGGCCGGTACCGGTCCGGTGGCCTTTGGTGCCCTGCCCTTTGTGCCTACTGAAGCCGGCGAGTTGATCGTCCCCTCCGAGATCGTGGCCAAGTCCAGCGACGGCACCGCCTGGTGGACCCGCATTGGCCCAATGTCAGACCCCGCCCCTAACGCCGACGACGACTACAGCCCCGATTCGCTCACCATGCCCGAGTTGGTGGCCACACGTCAACCGGCTTGGTCCCCCCACGGATTTGGCTTGAACTCCAGCGTGAGCCATCCGGTTTGGTGCGACATCATTGCCACCGCGGTTGAGCAGATCCGCAACGAGACCGAGGATGCCGACGGTCTTCGCAAAGTTGTTCTGGCCCGCTCAGTTGATGTTGAGGCGACCGATCCTTTTGTGGTCGGTGACATTTTGGCTCGTCTTCACGCCCTATTTCCGAGCTGCATGGTTTTTTCCATTGAGGGGTTCATTGGTGCCAGTCCGGAACTGTTGGTATCTCGGAAAGGTTCATCGTTACGGGCACATCCGTTGGCGGGGACGGTGGCACGCTCGGGCGATCCCGAGACCGACGCCAAGCTCGCTGCCGGTCTTTTGGCCAGTGCCAAGGATCGTTGGGAACACCTGCTGGTGATTGATGTCCTCGATGATGTGCTGCGGCCGTTGTGTGACGAACTCGATGTCCCGCAGACTCCGTCGATTGTTCCGCTTCGCAACGTGTCGCATCTAGGGACCTTGATTACCGGATCGCTCCGGGCCACAGACGTGGTGAATCGAAGCGCACCAACAGCACTGGAACTCGTTTCGGTGTTAAACCCGACCCCGGCGGTTGGTGGGGTTCCGCAAGCGAAAGCCTTAGCGGTGATTGCGGCGTTGGAACCAGTTCCTCGCGGCACCTATGCCGGACCGGTTGGCTGGGTTGACGCTGCAGGCAATGGCGAATGGGCAGTGGGCTTACGTTCCGCTCGGATCGATGGCAATCGAGCTCGGATGTTTGCGGGCGGTGGCATCGTGAACGATTCCGAGCCCGCCGCCGAACTCGCTGAAACGCAGCTCAAACTCCAAGCACTTCTGGCCGCAGTAGTCCGACCGTAAAGGCCCCTACCGTTCTTTTGGGCCAGCGGCCGCGAGCAGTGCCAAGAGGGTTGGCGGTTCCCGAAACAGTCCTCGTTGAAGGTGCTTCGCAAAGCGGTTCGTCGGCACATCGCTAGACACAGTCACTGTCAGCTGAGATCACCCGTCAACGACAACCAAAAACTAGCCATCTGTGGCGAGATAGTGCCACCGTGGCGAAATAGTGCGTCACCAACCCGCCACGATGACACCAGCCCGCCACGCAATGACCATCAAAACCCAAGACTGCAAATCCGCACCAAAACCACCATCAAACCATCACCGAAGCGCCCGTCCTCGACAGCGCGGAATATTTCGCCCTCTACGATCGCGGAGGCGAAGTTGATTAGCCGCAAGGTTGGTCGATGGCAGTAACGATGGCGGCGTTGAGTTCTCGATGCATAGAAACGTTGGTTTGACGGTTCGTATGCACAAGTACCACTTGCACTCCTGAGGGCGGATTGTTCACAGCACGCAGGGCTTCGTCGATGGTTGTCGCTTCGGTAACGGGCAACCCAAAGCCCCGAGCTACGTCGGCCAGATTGACGTGTTGTTCGGTGCCGTAAAGCAGTTCGAACCGGTCGCGGGCTACTCCGGTGGCTTGCGGGAGAAACTCAAAAATTCCGCCGCCTCGATTGTCCACCACTACCACGGTTGCGTTGATACGTCTCTGCGCGGCAATACTAAGTGCACCGACGTCATGAAGAAAGGCCAGGTCGCCAATGAGGCAAACGGTCGGGCCTCCGTGAACTGCCGCGACACCGAAACCGGTGGAGAGAACACCGTCGATTCCGTTGGCACCGCGGTTAGCCAAAATCTGCAGGTCTGCGTGTTCGCCGCCAAACCATTCAACGTCTCGAATGGGCATCGACGATGAAACGAACAGCGCCGCGCCATCAGGTAATCCGCGGACGAGCGCTCTCGCTAGGGCCGGCTCGGCAATCGTCGATGAGGCAGTGGCAGCAGGGTTACCAAGCTGATCTGCCAACACGATCGAAGCAGCAACTTCCGCAGCACGCCACGCCTGGAGCCAATCCAGCGAACCCGGGGCCATCTCCTCAAGAACAGTATTCGCGCTTACCTTAGCGGTCAGCAGATTGATAAGCGCGCTGCACAATGCCGTTGGGTCGGCGGCGATGTGGAGCGCACTGGCGCGGTTGGGATCAAACCAGGCAAAATCAGGATCGACCAATACATCGTCGGGAACCTGCCCCAGCCATTGGTTCACAACCTTTGAGGCCCACGGGGCTCCGAGCCGCAAGACCACGTCGGGACGGTTTCGTTCAGCCCACGGTTCGTTGCGCAGAATCGAATCCGCATTGGCCACCAGTGTTTCCGATTGCGCAACGCGAGCTCCAGATCGAGCATCGGCCAGCACGGGCCAGCCCAGGGCTGCCGCAAGAGCATGCACCGCCAATGCATCTCCACAACCAGCGCCCGCAACGATCACTCCTCGTTTCCCGTGGAGTCGAGCCGCAAGTTGTGCCATCTCGACCGGAGCCAATCCTGTCGCCATTCCGCCGGGTTGGTGCCACGGCGCGCCATTCGCTCGGCCCTCGGGAAGCTCACCAACGTTTCCCACCAGGGGCTCACGAAACCCCAAATTGACCTGTACCGGGCCAGCCCCATGCCCACTGTGGCAAGCAGCCAGGGCGATGCGAGCTGCGGTGGAACGCCACGTATGGGCCACGGCATACTCGGCGACGGGAAGATCCAAAAACAATCGGACACTCCCCCCAAACAGCTGCTGCTGATTCACCGTCTGCGGGGCACCGATACCGTGCAATTCCTTGGGACGATCCGCCGTGCAAACAATCAAGGGCACGTGATCCAAATCGGCTTCCACCACGGCGGGGTGATATTCCACGGCTGCCGTGCCGCTCGTGCACAACAAGATGGTGGCAACACCCGAAGCCTTGGCCATGCCTAAAGCGAAGAACGAAGCGGAGCGTTCATCAACCACCACGTGCAGTTCAATGCGTTCGTCGGCGGCCAGGGCCAAGGCCATGGGGGTTGAGCGTGAGCCTGGCGACACTACAGCTCGGGTGATGCCGGCTCGGACCCATTCATCGAGCAGCGTGGCGCAAAAGGTGGCCTGCACATCTTGTGGCGCAGAAGATGGGCTCAGCGGCTGAACCTCCGCACATTGCTGGGTCTCGGTCGTAGACAGATGCCGAAGAGTCATGACACGATGATGGCGTGCTTGGGACCCTAACCGTGACCCAATCGGCCAGAAATTTGCAGAAGTTGCTCGCAACGCCAGGGACACTGGGAACGTCAGGAAACCTATGAGCAGCGACGGCAACGACACGGTGAGCACAAGCCTGTGGACCGAGGCTCGCGGACAGGGGCCCCGTATGGTCTTCCTCCACGGGTTTACCCAAGCAGGCGCTGCCTGGAACCCCGTTTTGCGAGCCTGTGCCGATCTCCATGCCGAAGTCCTCTTACCGGATCTGCCTGGCCACGGGCGTAGTGCCGCTACCAGGCTGAACCTCAACGATGCTGCCGACGTTTTGGCCGCAACCTTTGGCCCCGCGTTTTACGTTGGGTACTCCATGGGCGGTCGGTTGGCTCTGAACCTGGCCGTTCGCCACCCAAACCTGGTGCGGGGACTGCTGCTGTTTGGTGCTACCGCGGGGTTAGCAACGCAGACCGAACGAACCCAACGCCGCGATACCGACGAGTTGCTGGCGCAAAACCTCGAAACCACCGGAGTGCCAGTCTTTTTGGATCGGTGGTTGAGCAATCCCATGTTTGCCACCCTGCCGCACGACCCCGAAGGATTGCTGCTCCGTCAACAAAACACCGTTGGAGGTTTGGCATCAAGCCTGCGTCTTAGCGGCACCGGTTCCCAAGACTCACTCTGGGATGACCTCGAAACAATACGCGTACCTACGATTATCGCTGCGGGTGACCGAGACGAAAAATTCACATCCATTGGCCAAGCCATGACCACACGCATAGGCCCCAATGCCGGCTTCACCGCAGTCACGAACGCCGGCCACGCCTGCCATCTAGAACAGCCCCTACAAGCTGCCAGTCTGATCGCACAATTGCTTTCCGAAGGAAAGGTCTAAGAACCAGCAGGCGAAGCGGCGACGGTCGTAACGCTGGCAACAGCAGAATTGTTGGGGGCCGCTGAAGAATTCGGGCCCCGCGATGAGCTGGGAGTGCCTTCAGAGGTAGCAGCCGGAATGCTGCCAATGGTTGGAGTGGGTGATGCTCCACCGCCGGTCGCTTTGGCCAAATCCGCAGGGAACGCTTCAGCGGTATAGGTTGCCTTGGGGTCCCACATCAAGAAACTTTGCTGCCCCAGCTTGTCGAGTGCGGCAATTTGAGCGCGGATCTGTTCAGGCCCATAGGTGCGACCCTTCGAGTAGTCCTGAATCCACGGCACTAGGTACAACTGACCCGCTTGAGCGCTGCCGAGTTTGCGACGGAAACTGCGTACGGCCTCGTCGACCACACGGCCAGGCTGACGGGCTGGATCGTAAATCCCAAACGCCCCGGTTACGAACTCCGACGGCATCACCGTTGGGGCTAGGTAGTCAACCGGTCGACGCATACACTGAACGTTCTGACCGTATTTGACGCCGAGGCGCACCGCGTCACCATTGATCATCGCACCCAGCCGAGCAGGGGTCCCTCGAAGCCGTTTTCCAGCGTCTTGCAGAAAGGAAAAGACGCTGGCGTCATACGCGTCGGCGCTCGGGCACTGTTTTTTGATGACGGGATCGACAACCGCATTGAGTCCTTCGAAGCTGAATTCTTCAAGGCGGCCGGGTGGGCGTTGCAGGCCGTCGAGCAAAACCTCATCAACCCCTTTGTCGGCGACGAAACGCGCCAGGTCCAACAGGTAGGCCCGGGCGGCAGGATTCGCAGGATTCAAATAGCCACCGGGTTCGGTTTCCACCATGGATCCATCGAGGTGTTGAACCACCGCTCCGTAGCTGCCTGCCGACCACAACGCGTC
>JAYTWN010000313.1:0-3442 GCA_043743435.1 Acidimicrobiia bacterium | reverse complement strand
AGCCGATAGGCGAGCGCTCAATCAAGCACAGCACAATGCTTTTCGGACGGCGACAGCCGGACGGCAAAACCCCGCAACCAACAAGCCTGCCTATTGGCGCGGCCTCCTAGTTCATGTTGGGCTCACGGCGCTGCCAAATTCCCGTAATGCGTTCCACATCAATATGGATCGCCACTCGACCGACCATAGGATTTCCATGGCCGGGATACCGGGTTGCATAACGACGCTCAGCTTCGGCCACCGATGCTGCATCTTCGTGGATTGTTGCCACTCCTTCGAGGGACAACCACCGAGAGCCATCCACCTGGGCCACCACCGCTCGGCTGCCCGCGGCGATATTGGCGACCTTTACCGAATCACGTTGGCCAATCAGATAGCAACGCTTCTGCGAAGGGTCAAAGACAAATCCCACCCCAGCAACATGCAACGTTTCATTGGGACGAACGGTAGTTATCAGCGCTACCAGAAACTGCTGCAAAAATTCCAGAGCACCTTCGGGGACGTCGTCGAGATCGAGGGTCTGTTTCATGGCTCCAGCATGGCGTTCCGCAGCTAAATGAGCAAGCTCCGCATCGCTGGCCCTTGCTTCGACGCGCTGGCTGAAACCGAAAGAGCTGGCTGCGTTCACTGAGCATTCACCGAGGGCGGGAAGTATGGTGAAACGCAAGGCAGCATCGCAGCATGGCTCCATTGAAACATGGCTCCATTTCACATTGCTTTGCCGCAAAGCAGTTTCATAAGGCCGTGTCGCAAAGCCGTGTCACGCGGCATGGCGAAACCGAACAAACCAGCCAACCACCGAGGAACCTCATGAGCATGTACCCGTACGCTGAAAAGTATCCCGTCTTGCGAGGGATGCCGTCGGAAGGGCGAAGCCATGACGCCATCCTTGCTGAACTCGCCGACATGGCCGCAGCGGAGGATCCAGCGTGGGAAGCGGGCAAGGCGTCGGGATCGTTTTACTGCGGGGACCGCGATCACTACGCTTTTATGTCAAAAGCTTTCTCCATGTATGGCCATATGAACGCCTTGCAACGCGACGTTTGCCCATCCTCAACCCGATTCGAAGGCGAGATCATCGCCATGGGACTCGACCTGTTCAACGCCGCATCAGCGATCGAACACACAACGAGTGCAAACCCCGTCGGCATGGTGACTAGCGGCGGATCCGGCAGCATTCTGCACGCCGTGCTTTCCTACCGAGAACTGGCCAAAACAAAACGCAACGTGCGCATACCAAACTTCGTCAAGCCCGAAACGGCCCACCCCGCCTTTGACAAAGCCTGTCACCTTCTAGGTGTTGAACTTCGCGTTGCGCCTGTCGACCCAATCACAACCTTGGCTTCCATCAAAGAAATGGAGGCACTGATCGACGAAAATACCATTGCCATCGTAGGGTCAGCCTCGAACTACGGCTACGGGACGATTGATAACATCGCCGAGCTTGGACAATTGGCTCTGTCACGTGGCGTAGGACTGCATGTCGACGGTTGTCTTGGAGGTTTCATCCTGCCCTGGGGAGAACAACTTGGCTACCCCATCGCACCGTTTGATTTTCGTGTTCCGGGAGTGACGTCGATTTCAGCCGACACCCATAAGTACGGTTACGGTCTCAAGGGAACTTCGCTGCTGCTATTCAGAGATCGAGAACTCCGCAACGCCCAGTACTTTTTCCAAACCGCATGGACCGGAGGGAAGTACTGTTCCCCGGGAATCGACGGTTCACGTTCTAGCGGCCTCCTCGCCTCGACATGGGCGGGCATGGTGGCGACTGGCAGAACCGGCTATTTGACCTACGCAAAAGCCATTTTCGAAACGGCCTACGCCATGCAAGACGCCGTGAAGTCTCATCCCGAACTTCGTCTCCTTGGTACGCCCACATACTTGTTCGCGTTTACGTCGGAAGAGTTTGACATCTACCTGATCAACGATTTCCTCCGAACACGAGGCTGGCGACTCAACGGCCTCCAATACCCCGACGCCATCCACTTAGCCGTCACCCGACCCCAAACTCAACCCGGTGTCGTCGAAGCTTGGGTCGCCGACTTAGCCGATGCAGTCACCTATGCCAGGGAACAACACGCGGCAGGCAAGCGAGCCAAATCATCAGCCATCTACGGCGGCGTAGCCGAAGGCTGGACCGAAGAAGCCGACGAATTCATTCAAACCATCATGGGCTCCATGATGGACCGTCATCAATCACTCCCGCCGTTGTAGTCGACCAGGTTTGACTGGCTCAGTGGTGTTAACGGCGAGAAGCGCGTCGGCTAGAGATCACGCCCGTATCGAATCCGGCAAGGTGCAAACCGCCAGCGAAGCGAGCGTGTTCGATTTTGATGCAACGATCCATCACGACCTGCAGCCCGCCGGCGCGGGCAATCATCGCAGCTTCTTCGGATACGACACCGAGTTGAAGCCAAAGGCTGGAGGCTCCAATGGCAACGGCAGCTTCAGCCACGCCCGGACAATCTGCGGGCTTCCGAAAAACGTCAACCATATCGGGCGTTCCTGGAAGCTCGTCGAGCGATCGATACACCGGACGGCCAAGAATCTCTCCGCCCTTGGGATTCACAAACCACACCTCGTAGTTCGTAGAGGACAACAGATACGTTGAAACGAAGTAACTCGGACGGGACCCGTCCGCGGACGCCCCAACCATGGCAATCGTACGGACCGAAGCAAGGATGGCCTTGCGTTGCAGCGCACTGTTGCGATTTTCTTCCTTGGGTGCGGGCAGATCCATCCCTGTCGGCATGATGCTCATTGCAAAGCCCCCTTGCCGGTGTTGTCTGGGTTGCCTTTGCTGTTGGTGTCGTGCGGGTTGTCGGTGGCGTTGGAGAGGATGTCATCAGTGCGAAGAGCTTCAGCGGCTAACGCGGTTTGAGAAATATCGAGAGCCTGATCGATGTCCCAACAAATGTCATCGAGATCTTCTAAGCCAACCGAGATTCGCACCATTTCTGGAGCGACCCCGCCAGCAAGTAACGCTTCTTCGGAAAGCTGTCGGTGCGTGGTGGAACCGGGATGAATAACCAACGTTCGTGCGTCGCCGATGTTGGCCAGATGGCTGCACAGCGTCAACGATTCAATGAACCTCGCAGCACCGGCCCTGCCCCCAACAACGCCAAAGGTAAAGACTGCGCCGGCACCATCGGGAAGGTAGTGATTGACCTTGTCGTACTCAGACTCACCGAGCGTGCCGTGCATGCCGGGGTAACGGACCCAATCAATCGACGGATGCCGAGCCAGAAATGACGCAACATCCATTGCGTTCTCCACATGCGAAGCCATGCGCAACGGCAACGTGTCAATACCTTGCAGCAACAAGAATGCGTTGAACGGCGACAAACAAGCACCGCCATCGCGAAGCTGTTGGTTGCGCAACTTGGTTCAGAACGCGTACTCGCCAAAGTTCTCCCACCACTGTAAGCCCCGATAGGAA
>JAYTWN010000312.1:0-4343 GCA_043743435.1 Acidimicrobiia bacterium | reverse complement strand
GTCAATGATCGACTCATTGAGCTTGTACCAGCGAGAAGTTCGTTTCTATACGGAGCTATCGGAGGGCAACCCGTTTCGCATTCCGTTTTGCTACCTGGCTCAGCAAGCGACCGATTCAACCGACTTCATCTTGGTGCTCGAAGACGTAGGTGCGCTTCGTGCTATCGATCAGCTGATTGGCTGTACGTGGGAAGAGTCAGTCTTGGCTATTCAGACCGTCGCAGGCTTTCATGCCAAGTGGTGGGAGCACGCCTCGCTTGATGGCCTTTCAGAAACGTTCCCGCCGCTCTCCCTGCCTGGCTACAAGGTGATGCTGCCGTACTTGTTTGGTGTTGGTCTTGAATTCCTTACGACACTGTTACCTGAGTTGCTCAGTCCAACCATTGCTACGTTCGCAGAGCAATGGGGAACGTACTGTCCAGCAATTCTCGATGCCATTGCTGAGCCGAAAACCCTGTGCCACGGCGACTGGCGGGCTGACAACCTCTTTATCGACGGCGACAATATGGCCGCCCTTGATTTTCAAATCCTCGGCATCGGATCTGGCCTCTATGACGTTGCTTACTTCACATCCCAATCCATGGAGCCTTCCGTGCGCGCTGGCCGGGATAAGGAGTTGATTGCGCTCTACGTTGCCGCGCTCGAATCAAACGGTGTTTCCATCGACTTGGAAGTGGCATGGCGCCAATACCGTCAAGCCTTAATGTTCTGTTTCCTTTATCCGGTCAACCTCATGTCGGGCTACGAAACTATGGACCCGCGAGGTCAGGAACTGATGCGAACCATTTTGGTCCGTTGCGCCGCTGCGGTAGAAGATACCCACGCCACCGAAGCCCTTCCGGTTTTGGACGGATCGTTGCAATCATGAGCGATAGCAACCCCGATATCCCGCCGTTCCCTCCGTATGTACCGAATGTGCCGGAGGCAACCTATGTACCGAATGTGCCGGAGGCAACCTCCGCCGGTGATCCCAGGACGAACAGTACCGAGCGCCCAGCATCTGCTTCGCTTGGGTCTTCGTTTACTCGTCCCGATGATCGAGGCCCCCAAGCTCCGTTACTCGCTCGGCGTCCACTTTCCAAAACTGCTGCACCGATTGCTCACGGCAAGCTTCGACACCGACGCGAAATTCCAATGTTGATTTTCGCCGCACTGATCACCTTTGCGGGAATCATCTACTGGCTCTCCCTGGTCACTCGGGATAAGGAAGTCAAAGGTGTTGCCGCACTTGTACCGGTGATTTTTGTTTTGCCTTTTGTGTTCGCTTTGCTTATTCGATTTAACTACTGGCAAGTTATTGGCAATGGCGTAGAGGTGACCCCACGACAATTCGGTGACCTGCATGATCAGTATGTGGACGTAGCAGCAGAGATGGGCATGGAGAAGGTTCCTCGCTTGTATCTGGTGAATGGCAACGGGGTAATCAATGCGTTCGCGTCAAAGTGCACGGTTCGCAAAAGCTTTATCGTGGTCTACAGCGACCTGCTCGACATCATGTACGAGCACGGTGATGTTGATGGTGTGCGCTTCATCCTGGCTCATGAGCTTGGCCATGTGAAGATGAAACACGTGGCCATTTGGCGTTACATCATTACGGTGATCCCAAACTATTTGCGCTTAGGTTTTTCCGTAACGAGAGCCCAGGAATACACCGCTGATCGCGTCGCCATGCATTACGCCCCGGAGGGTGCTCCTTCGATGATGGCGCTCTACGCCGGGAAGCGTTTGTACCGCCGGGTTGATCTCACCGAATACTTCGCCTCCTTTGACAATCACAAGGTTGGATTTTGGGCTCGCGTTTCCAGTCTGATGTCCACCCATCCCCAAGGTCACCGTCGTATGCGCGCCCTCTACGAAATGCACCAAAAGGGTCTCGATCACCACGGCAATATGTTGTAGGTTTTCAAGCCTGCCCGGTTTTGCTCGATGGGGAAAGAGCCCGTCACCGACTCTCCGTCGACGGGGCTCTTGTGCAGGGCGGATTGGTACTGGTTGAAGAACCTCTGCGACCCTTCCCCACTCGGCCACTGCGGGTACCCGACCGAATCTTGGCGCATTTGCTGGGCGGCACTCCTGAGAATCCGGAGCTGTCCCGCGACCACTCCCCGGCGGTGCTCGTCGGCCAGGAGTTAGCTAGGCGGAAGCTCCTTGCGTTGGCGTGTGTTGTAATGGCGCTGCATCTGCGTGATGGTGTGGCAGGGACTGGAGCGGCCCTGGCGGCAAACGGAAGTTTCGGCTGGCGGACTGAAACCGCTCTGTACGTTTACACTTGCGGGGTGCGAAATTCTCGAACCACCAAAACCGCTGCCGTTGCCGTTGTTGCCCTCTTCGGGTTGAGCCTTGCCGCTTGCTCGAAAGACAAGGCCGTTGATACCACTGCCGCCGCCGAAACCGCAGCTATAGACACCACAATCGCCGCCACGGCCGAAACCACTGCGGCCGTGGCTGGCGAAACCACCGCCGCAATGGCCGCAGAAACGGTTGCTGCGGAAACGGTTGCCGCAGCCCCTGCCGCTGGTACTGCACTGTCGGCCGATTGCGCCAAGGACAAGCTGACACTTGCGAGCCCTGGCAAGCTCACCGTTGGCACTGATTCACCGGCGTACGGCCCTTGGTTCTCCGACGACAAGCCAGCCAACGGCAAGGGCTTCGAATCCGCAGTGGCCTTCGCCGTTGCCGCCAAGCTCGGCTTCGCCCCGGCCGACGTTACCTGGAACGTGGTCAAGTTCGATTCAGCCTTTGCTCCGGGCAAGAAAAACTTCGATTTCGATATCAACCAGGTTTCGATCAACGCCGCTCGCGCTGAGGCCATCGATTTCTCCGACGGCTACTACGACGCCAACCAGTCCATTGTTGGCTTTGCCGATTCTCCGGTTGCCGCAGCCAAAACCGTCGCTGATTTGAAGACGGCCAAGCTTGGCGCCCAGCAGGGAACCACCAGCTATGACTTTATCAAGAACGTCATTAAGCCCGACACCGAACCGCTGATCTACAACGACAACAACGCCGCTAAGGCCGCCCTCAACGCCAAGCAGATCGACGCTATTGTCCTTGACCTTCCGACAGCTTTCTATGTGTCGGCTGTAGAGATTGAAGGCACCAAGGTCATTGGTCAGTTTGTAAGCGAGCAGAACGGAAAGCAGGAGCAATTTGGCATGGTGTTCGAGAAGGGCAACAAGCTCCGAGATTGTGTGAACGAAGCCCTTGCTGCCATGAAGGCCGATGGCACCCTTGCCGGCGTTCAACAGGCCGAATTGTCCGATGCCACGTCGGCACCAATCATCAAGTAACTCCTTTAGGTAGTTGTTGTCGGCGAAGGCCCGGTAGGGCTTATGCCGGTGCAAACCTCTACGGCCGCCGAAATGCACCAAACAAGTACCGAGCTTCGACGTCGCCGTCCTCAGCGCACCGCTGCGCAGGGGGCGGCGATCGCCGTTGTAAGCACCGTTACGGTGCTCGTGCTGGGCTACTTCGCGATCACTCGATCTTCAGGTTGGCCCAAGGTTCACAAATCGTTCTTCAACGGGAAGCGGTTCGCCGAAAGCCTGCCGGAGATCTGGTCGAAGTTTGGCGAGAACGTCAAGATTTTCTTAGTATGTGAGCTTGCCATTTTAGTGCTGGGTTTGCTGCTCGCTGTTTTGCGCACCTCAAAGAGCCCTGCTCTGTTTCCGTTTCGAGCCTTCTCGGTGTTGTTTACCGACGTTATGCGCGGGATTCCTCTTACCTTGTTGATCTTCCTGTTTGGGTTTGGAATTCCGGGGCTCGGCCTCGATCGTCCATGGAACAACGCCACAATTTGGGGTGCACTTGCCATGGTGCTGGTGTACTCGGCCTATGTCTGCGAAGTGTTCCGGGCCGGTATCGAATCGATCCATCCCTCCCAGATGGCCGCGGCCCGAGGTCTTGGACTTTCCCGGCCACAGGGCTTGAGGTACATCGTGGTTCCTCAAGCAGTCCGCCGGGTGGTTCCGCCCCTGCTCAATGACTTCATTGGCTTACAGAAGGACACCGCTCAGCTACAGGCCCTGGGGCTCATCGAAGCGGTGCGTGCGGCACAGATGCAGGTGAGTAAGGGATTCAACTTCACTCCGTACTTTGGTGTGGCCATGCTATTCCTCGTTATCACCATTCCCCAAACCCGCTTTGTTGATTGGATGCAAGCTCGGGAACGGAAGCGTCAACGGTGAGCGCTCTTATTACTGTTGCATCGGTGCGCAAAAGCTACGGACGAAACGAAGTTCTTTGCGGCATCGACCTGACCGTAGATCGAGGTGAAGTAATCGCGCTTATCGGCGCCTCGGGCTCGGGGAAGTCAACCTTGCTGCGGTGCATCAACGGCCTCG
>JAYTWN010000311.1:0-17439 GCA_043743435.1 Acidimicrobiia bacterium | reverse complement strand
CTCAGCAATGCCCGTGCTGTCGGGTGTCAGGATCGAGGTTCGTGGCGATGAGCTACGGCTGGCGGGTTCCGATTTGGACCTGACCATCACGGCTTCGGTGACGGTGAGCGGTGACGTGGACGGCGTTGCGGTGTTGCCAGCCAAGCTGACTTCGGACATTTTGCGAGCCCTTGAGGCTGGAGCCATCACGGTCACGGTGACTCCGGAATCGGCTCAGATCCAGGGTGGTCGGTCGAACTTTTCGGTTCGTACGTTGCCCGCAGACGAGTTTCCCCGATTGCCAGAACCCGCAGAGGGTGGTGTTACGATCGCTTCAGGCGCTTTGGCCGACGCAATCAAGCAGGTCATTCCTTCGGCAAGCCACGATGATGCCCGGCCGATTCTGACCGGTGTGCTCATGGCGGCCGAAGCTGGCGGGCTTCGTTTGGCCGCGACTGACTCCTACCGGTTGGCCGTAAGAGACCTGCCTGGCCAAGTGGTTCTGCAAGAGGGACAAACCGTTTTGGTGCCGAGCCGTGCGCTGGCTGAAGTTGGTCGTGTGCTGGGTTCAGGCGACGTCACGTTGCACCTGGGCGAGCGCGAAGCGTCGTTCACGATTGGTTCGACCACGATCATGACCCGCTTGATTGAGGGCCAATATCCGCCGTACCGCAACCTCATTCCTGTCTCGATGGCCAACAAGCTCACCGTGAATCGTTCAGCGTTTTTGGATGCGCTGCGTCGTGTTCGTTTGCTGGCGAAGGATGCCACCCCGGTTCGGTTGAAGTTGAGCGAAGAGCGGTTTGAATTGGTTGCCATCACCCAAGACGTTGGCCAGGCCAATGAAGACATCGAAGCTACCTACGTGGGCAGTGAACTCACGGTTGCGTTTAATCCAGAGTTTCTGATTGCTGGCGTGGATTCTGCCGTTGGCGAGTTCGTAACGTTGGAAACAATCGATAACTTGAAGCCAGCAGTTATCCGCTCGGTTGATCGTCCGGATTATCTGTACCTGTTGATGCCGGTGCGCGTTTCTTAGAATGACAATCTCGTAAGCGAACAGAGAATCCAATACTCTGTTCGCTTAGGAAATCAACTTCTTGTAGGTAGGGTTTTGACCATTCGTAGTTGCAACCTAAAGCCAGTGAAAAGGGGCAGAAGTTATGCATTTGCACCGTCTTTGGCTTCGAGACTTCCGTAGTTACGCGGAGCTAGAGCTTGACCTAGCGCCGGGTCTCACTGTTGTCGTAGGTGAGAACGGGACTGGCAAGACCAACTTGCTGGAAGCTGCTGGGTTCCTATCCACGTTGGCATCGTTTCGGGGGACGCCAAGCGAGGCGATGATTCGTAACGGAGCAGACCGGACCAATATCCGGGGCGAGGTACGTGTTGGTGAACGCGAAGTCTTGCTTGAGACAGAGTTTTCTCGGTCGGCTCGTATTCGAGTGTTAGTGAATAAGCAGGTGTTGCCTAAAACTGCAGCGCTTCGTGAAGTTTTGCGCATCAGCGTTTTTTCGCCTGACGATTTGGTGTTGATCAAGGGCGGCCCGTCGGAACGTCGGAACTATCTCGATGATGTGTTGGCATCACTGCATCCTCGCAACGCTGCGGCCTTGGCTGATCTGGATAAAATTCTTCGGCAGCGGAACGCGCTGTTGAAACAGGCCGGTGGTCGCCTCTCGCCTGAAATCGGTTTCACGCTCGACGTGTGGGACGACAAGTTGGCAACGGTAGGCACCATGATTGGTGAGCTTCGTCGGTCACTCTTGGATGCGATTCGACCGGAGATTTCTGAAGCGTATGCCGATATTGCTGATCGACCAGCCAAGATTGGTGCGCAGTACGAGAGTTCCTGGATGGTGTTGGGTCTGGCAGATGCGCTTGCGTCCGGTCGGGCCGATGACGTTCGCCGTGGGCTGTCATTGGTGGGTCCTCACCGTGATGAAGTTGCGTTGCTCATCGAAGGCCGTCCGAGCCGCACACAGGCCTCACAGGGTGAACAGCGAACCTTGGCCTTGGCGTTACGTTTGGCTGCACATCGACACATTGCTGTCTCGACCGGTTTTCCGCCGTTGTTGCTCCTCGACGATGTATTTTCTGAGCTTGATCCAATCCGTTCTGATGCGTTGGTTCGTCATCTCCCAGTTGGTCAATCATTACTTGCTACTGCAGGGGCCATCCCGCTGGCCGCTGAGGTGCAAGCACGGGTTTCGGTGTGTCGCCCCGGACTTTTGAGTGAGGCCGTTTCTCGGCAGCTGGGGGCATTCTCGAATAGAAGACTGTCACACGAAACTGTTTTCGGGTCGGCTGTGGACAACGCTGGGGAAATTGTGGACGACCAACTATGAAACCCGTCGTCCAACGGTTGTATTTTACATCTACAACGCGAACACTCATCCAATTGTTTCAGGCAAAAACTGCCACTAACAGGGAATATGCCACGACAGAAGCAGTAGTTTCGTGAGTTCTTGGACACCTGCCCCGGATGGGGATAAACCCCCGAAACCCATTGCCGAATTGTTGGCAAGTTTTACTCGGCGTGTCGGGATGCCCGAGCCGTCTGCCTTGGGAATCATCTTCGCCAAGTGGTCAGATCTGGTGGGTTCGGCGCTTGGGGAAAATGTAAAGCCAGTGAGTTTGCACCGCGGGACGTTGACGGTAACGGTGTTGGATCCGGCGTGGGCCACACAAATGCGGTTTCTGTCGGCAAACCTGATTTCCACCATCAATGATGGGGTTGGCGGGGGCACAGTCAGCGAGATTGTGGTGCAAGTTCGCCGCAGCGGACGACGGTCGACCTGGATGGCAAACAAGCCCACCGAGTGACCTCAGCGAGAGGTTTTCACCACTGTTGTGGTGCCTCTCAGATTTTGACCGAGATTCGGCTCGAAATCGCCGTTTAATGTTGCCAATTTCGCCTGGTTCCACCCCTTTTTGTCACACCCCCTCTAGTAGAGTTGCGTCGCTGCAATTTCGCCTGTAAAGCCTGATTCTGCGCCGTTTTCCCGGTATTGCCGGTTGGGATCGGGGTGGCTTGTGAGCAGGAAATCCTTGGGTTGAAAAAACCCGGATCATCACAACGGCTAAACGGCCAGATAGGTGATGGTCGAACTGAATGAAAAGAGGGCCCCAATGGCACAAGACGAACAGGTCATAGCTCCGGTTGAAGGTGCTGAAATCTCCACGAAAGCACCCGTCGGTGCCAGTGAAAATGCAACTGCTGGGAGTGTGCAATCAAGCGGCAGTGCTCCTGTAGCCAGCGCTGCCAAAAATGCTCGTGGGTCGGCCACCTACGATGCCAGCGATATTGCCATCCTGGAAGGCCGCGAACACGTTCGGAAGCGCCCAGGTATGTACATCGGCTCTACGGGCATCACCGGCCTGCACCACTGCGTGTGGGAGGTCGTAGACAACTCTGTTGACGAGGCCATGGCCGGGTTCTGTAACCGCATCGAGATCACGCTGCTGGCCGATGGTGGTTGCAAGGTTGAAGACAACGGCCGCGGTATTCCCGTCGCTCCTATCAAACACAACGATAAGAAATTTGACGGCAAGCCTGCGGCAGAAATTGCCCTCTCGGTTCTCAATGCCGGTGGCAAATTCGGTGAAGGCGGCGGCTACAAAGTTTCTGGTGGCCTTCACGGCGTGGGTGTATCCGTGGTGAATGCGCTTTCGTCAGGGTTGTCCGCGGAGATTGACCGTGATGGGAACCGGTACGCCATTTCGTTCCACAAGGGCGGTTTACTCAAGAACAAGCTGGAGATCATCGGCAAGGCTCCGCGTGGCCGTACGGGCACCATGGTGACCTTCTGGCCCGACCCAACCATCTTTGAGACAACAGAATTTCGCGCAGAAACCATGTTGGAGCGTTTCCGTATGATGGCGTTCCTCAACGCCGGGTTGGAAATCAAATTCACCGATGAGCGTCCAAACCACGACCGCGATGGCGATGGTCAGCCTGATACGCACACGTTTAAGTACGCCCAAGGCCTGATCGATTTTGTGCGCCACCTCAATGCCACCAAGGAACCGTTGTTCGCGAAGGTTCCGGCGTTCAAGGTCGCCGATGAAGACGGTGTGGGTGAGGCTGAAGTCGCCTTGCAGTGGAACACCGGGTTCTATGAGGGCCTGCACTCCTTCGCCAACGGTATTGCCACGATCGAAGGCGGTACACACGTTGAAGGTTTCCGTACTGCGCTTACGTCGGTGATCAACAAGTACGGCCGTGAAAAAGGCGCCATCAAGGAAAAGGACGAAAACCTTCAAGGCGAAGATATTCGTGAAGGTCTTACCGCCATCATTTCGGTGAAGTTGCGTGAACCTCAGTTCGAGGGTCAAACCAAGGGCAAGCTGGGCAATACGTCGATGAAAACCCTGGTTCAGAAGGCTACCAACGAAAAATTGGCTGAATGGTTCGAGGAAAACCCGGCCGAAGCGAACCGGATTATCAAGAAGGCTCAGGTCGCTCAGCAGGCTCGCGTTGCTGCTCGTAAGGCCCGTGATGTGGCCCGCAAATCAGCGACCTTCGGTGGCGGTCTTCCCGGAAAACTGAAGGACTGTTCGGGCAAGAATCCGGCCGAATCGGAGCTGTTTATCGTAGAAGGTGACTCGGCCATGGGGTCAGCAACTGATGCCCGTGAACCCCGCACCCAAGCAATTCTTCCGATCCGAGGCAAGATCCTCAATGTCGAGCGTTCCCGCATCGACAAGATGATGAAAAACACCGAAATTCAAGCGCTCATTACGGCAATTGGTGGCGGTGTTGGTGAAGAGTTTGATGCCTCGAAATGTCGTTATCACAAGGTCATTGCGCTGTGCGACGCCGACGTTGACGGGGCCCACATTCGCACCTTGCTTCTCACGTTCTTCTACCGTCAGATGCGCCCGATGGTTGAGGCTGGCTTCGTTTACATTGCTCAGCCGCCACTGTTTTCGGTGCTGGTTGGTAAGAACAAGCAGTACCTCAAAGACGACGCAGCGAAGACAGAATTCTTGGCCGCAAACCCAAACAAGAAATATGAATTCAATCGTCTTAAGGGCTTGGGCGAAATGGATGCCGATGAGCTTGGTGACACCACGATGGATGCCACAAAACGCACGCTGTTGAAGGTA
Source organism: Acidimicrobiia bacterium (assembly GCA_043743435.1). Lineage (GTDB taxonomy): Bacteria > Actinomycetota > Acidimicrobiia > Acidimicrobiales > JANYDT01 > JANMZO01. Next base: position 12,348 of record JAYTWN010000311.1, on the reverse strand, counting down.
ACGGTGGAGCAAGCAGCAATTGCCGACGAGGTGATGAGCACGCTGATGGGTGACGATGTTGATGCCCGCAAGCAGTTCATTGTCCGTAACGCCAACGACGTTCGATTCCTGGACATCTAGAGACCACTAAGTCATCAAAGACAGAACGAGAGCTTAGGAACTAGCTATGAGTAATAACGAAGCACCCTTGGAATTCGGTTCGTTTGAACCGATCGAACTACAACACGAGATGGAACGGTCCTTCATGGACTACGCCATGTCGGTCATTGTGTCGCGCGCCCTTCCCGACGTGCGCGATGGGCTGAAACCGGTCCACCGCCGCATCTTGTTTGGGATGGATGAGCTGAGTGCCCGTCCGGATCGTCCGCACTTAAAAAGCGCGCGTATTACCGGCGATGTTATGGGCAAGTACCACCCTCACGGTGACTCGGCAATTTACGACGCACTTGTCCGTATGGCCCAGCCCCACAGCTTGCGGGTGCCCCTAATTGATGGTCACGGCAACTTCGGATCCCCTGACGCATCTGCTGCAGCGGCCCGCTACACCGAATCCCGTTTGGCCCTCATTGCCACACACATGCTCGATGGTTTGCATGAAGACACCGTCGATTTTGCCGACAATTACTCCGGAGAATTCAGCGAACCAACAGTTCTCCCCAGCCGTTTCCCCAACCTGTTGGTAAACGGTTCGCAAGGCATTGCCGTTGGTATGGCTACAAATATTCCGCCGCACAACTTGGGTGAAGTATGCGATGCCGTGGTGCACCTGCTTGACCGCCCGGAAGCAACCGTTGAGGAGTTGATGGCCTTCGTAAAGGGCCCTGATTTCCCAACCGGTGCATTGATTCTTGGTCGTTCGGGAATCATGGATGCTTACCGAACCGGTAAGGGCTCGATTCGTATGCGCGCCGTTGCTGAGATTGAGGAAGGCAAAAACAACCGGGTACAAATCATTGTCACCCAGTTGCCCTACCAGTCAAGCCCCTCTTCGATCTTGAACCGTATTGGCGAGTTGGTAGATGCTGGCGAGTTGGCTGGGATTGCCAATGCCAACGATGAATCCGCCAAGGGTAAAACCCGTATCGTGATTGATCTCAAGCGTGATGCCAACGCCAACGTGGTGCTGAACAACCTGTTCAAGCAAACCGCATTGCAGTCATCGTTCAGCGTGAACTTCGTGGCCCTGGTTGATGGTGTACCACGTACGCTTACGTTATTGCAAGCCTTGCAGCACTACATCGCCCACCAGGTTGAGGTCATTACCCGTCGCTCGAACTACCGCCTCAACAAGGCGACCGAACGTGCACATATCATCGAAGGTCGCGTTCGTGCCCTTGATGTGATCGACGCCATCATTGCGGTGATTCGTAGTGCAGAGGATCGTTCTGCGGCTCGCGATGCTTTGCGTTCGGCCCCGTTTGAGTTCTCCGAATTTCAGGCAGAAGACATTCTGGAAATGCGGCTCGGTCAGCTCACCAGGCTTTCCCGAATTGACCTTGAAGCCACACTTGCCGAGTTGCGTTCTACCATAACCGGCCTCGAAGCCATCCTGGGTGATCGCGAAATTCTTAATACGGTTATCAAAACTGAGCTTGGTGCCATCCGTGAAGAGTTCGCTACGCCCCGTCGTTCGGTGATCACCTTTGACCCAGGTGACATGAGCGTTGAAGACCTCATTGAAGATCAAGAACTCGTCATCACGTTCTCCAAAATTGGCTACATCAAGGCCATGCCTTCGGACACCTTCAAGACTCAGGGCCGTGGTGGCCGTGGCATTCAGGGCGCAAAGTTGAAGGACGAAGATTACGTCACCAACATCATCACCACATCAGCGCATGCGTACTTACTGTTCTTCTCGAACCGTGGTCGCGTGTACCGCTTGAAGGCTCATGAGATCCCTGTCAAGGACCGCACCGCACGCGGGACTGCGATTGTGAACCTGTTGCCGTTGGCTGCGGACGAAAAGATCCAAGCCATTATTGATACGCGCTCCTACGAAGACAACCGTTACCTGTTCTTCTGCACCAAGCTTGGCCAGGTCAAAAAGACCCTGATGAGCGAATACGATTCTTCGCTTCGTGCCGGTTTGATTGCCGTGAACCTGCGTGACGGCGACGAATTGGTGCGAGTCATTCAAACCAATGGTGACGATCAGATTCTGATGTTGAGCCGTGCCGGTATCGCCATCCGTTTCGCCGAGGAAGAAGTGCGAGCCATGGGTCGTGCTGCGGCTGGTGTACGTGGCATGAAGATGAAAACCGGCGATGAAGTAGTGAGCTGTGATGCCGTTACCGACGCCACCGACATCCTGCTCATCACCAACGCGGGTTTCGGAAAGCGGGTCAAGGTGGAGCGATTCAATGTGCAAGGCCGAGGCGGTCAGGGCGTTATTGCCATCAAGCTGCCCGCCAAGCGTGGACAGGTCACCGCGGCATTCACCGTCGAGTTGGACGACGAAATTATTCTCATCTCTGATGGTGGGGTAACCAATCGTCAAGCGGTTCGCGAGATCAGTTCGCAGGGTCGTGAAGCAACCGGTGTTCGAGTTATGAACCTCGATTCCGGCCAGTCGGTTGCATCGGTGGCCAAGGTTCTCAGTACTGACGAAGCCGAATAGCCAAACGTTTGCGACGAAACGAGACGGGCGGTTGGTCGCCCCCTGCCTCGCCCGAGACTCTGCCCGCAAAATCGCGGACAACGTTTTAACAAGAACTGCCGACGGCCGCGTGTCGTCGGCAGTGTGTTTGTGGTGTGTTTGTGGTGTGTTTGTGCATTGGATTGTTGTTCTTTTTCGAAAGAGGTGATCGGGTTCTAAGGTCGCTGCCATGAGTTCATCAATAGTTCCGCGTGCGGTTTCGAACCTTCTCAATTTGTCCGGCCGAGTTGCGTTGGTAACGGGCGCGTCGGGTGGCATCGGTGCCGGTATCGCTTCACGGCTGCACGAGGCCGGAGCCAGCGTGGGCGTGCACTGCCGTTCTGACCGAGCGGGTGCAGAGCGCCTTGTGGCAGAGCTTGGTTCTCGAGCTCTCGTTGTTGGTGGAGCAACCAACGGTGACCTCACCTTCGAGGGCTGCGTAGAAAGTCTGCTTGACGAAGTGGAAGCGAAGTTTGGTGTGGTTGATCTTTTGGTGAACAATGCTGCGCTGCAACCGTTGGCGACCATGATGGACATGGCACCCGAAGAGTTTGATGATGTGCTCAAGACCAACGTCGGCGGAGTGTTCCGGGTGACCCGAGCGGTGGCGAAACGTTTGGCCGCAGCAGGTACGTCTGGGTCAGTGGTGAATGTGGCGTCGATCGAGGGTTTGCAACCGGCGTTTGCGCATTCTCATTACAGCGCCTCAAAAGCTGCGGTGCTGATGCATACCCGGTCGGCAGCGTTGGAGTTTGGTCCGTTGGGGATCCGGGTCAACGCGGTAGCTCCTGGGCTCATCGACCGTGAAGGCCTCAGTGCAGCATGGCCCGATGGTGTCCAGCGCTGGCAGGCCAAGGCACCCCTTGGTCGTTTGGGTGCGTCGGAAGACGTTGCCGATGCGTGCCTGTTCTTGTTGTCCGATGCAGCTCGTTGGATTACCGGCGCCACCCTCAACGTCGATGGCGGCATGCTCACCCATCCGATCTGGTAGCCCATGGAAATCACGTTCTGGCCACGCAACACTACGTGCACTTAGGGTTATCCAACACGTACTCGAGGTAGTTCTTCCAGAAGTCTCCTGGCATCGCTCAAAAAGGGTCGGCCTCGAAGGGGCTCGTGCATCGGAACGCGGTTGGGTTACGCATCGTCCTCCGGATGACATCGTCCATCCAGCGGTTCTGAAGCGAGGGCAACGCAAGTGCGTGTTGACGCCTTCCCGCCGTTTGCTCTGCTCGTCAGGCTTTACGGGTGAGCAAACCAGCATTGGCCCCAACCCGGACAATAGAATCCACAAGAGCAGAAACGACCGCAACGAAAGCGGCTGCACCACATCGAGGTTACGAGCAGGGATCCATAACGGTGGTGACTGCCGGCATTTTGGCGGTTGTGGGAACCCTTACGTTTGCTGTGGTCAAGCTCGGCGTGGCCGCAAACGAACGAGCCCGGGCCCAAGCCATTGCCGATTTGGGTTCCCTGGCTGGAGCGTCGAGTGACCTCGAAACGGCCAAGGTGGTCGTGGCAAACAATGGGGCCCTGGTCCTCGAAGCCACCGAATCGGGAGATCGCGTTGATCTTGCCGTTTCATTTGGTGAGGCCCAAGCTCAGGCCCGCGCTGAGCGTCGCTATGTTGTTTGGAACCCCATTGATTACGGTCCCGGCGCAACCGAGGATCTAGAAACGACCACGGTCCCGACTACCGCCGCCCCAACAACCACACGTTCGCTTATCTTTGCCACGATCGCGCCCACGCCAACTCCGACAACCAGAGCACTGGTGTTCCCCGCAATTCCGCCGGTCACTATCAAGAAGCCTGCAGGGACCGTGCCACCCAAAGCTGCTCCAGTGCCAGGAACTTCGTCCCGCAGAAGATGAACTCAGGGAACGAAGAGCTACGTGGTTTTGCCTCCCCGTCGCCATGGTGGGAGGAATGAATCTGTAGACAGCCGTGACGAATCACCAGAACGAAAAGAAGCGGACCGGGAGGTGAATCAGCAGTAACCCAGCGAGTGAATTTGGCTTGGGAACACAACGTGGGCGGAAAGACTACGGCCCGATCCGGCCTTCCGGTCGGAGAGGACGCCAGCAATCGAGGAGTGAGTTCCCGGTGCTTGTGTGAGCTGCGAACTTTGGCGGAGTGTCCGGGGGCGGGGATACTTGGGGAAGTAGTCTCGATGCCGTGAGAGGCCGAATCCGGAGAGGTGTGCGTGTTCGGCGCGTTGTGCGACGCCTGGAATTGTGGTCGGTCTTCAAGATTGGTCTGCTGTTTCACCTGATCAGCGGCATCATGTCTTTGGCGGTCGGTATTGGTCTTTGGACGGTCGCTGCGAAGGCCGGGTTGTTGGAAAAACTCGCGTCGTTTCTTGGCGATCTCCTAGGTACGACGAATTTTCAAATCGACGGTGGATTGATTCTCGAAGCAGCGTTGCCCATCGTCGGAGCGCTTGTGGTGGTCAATGTGGTGGCTACGGTGGTGTTGGCGTTTGTGTACAACATGCTGAGCGGCATCTTCGGCGGACTGGTGTTGTCGGTACTGCAAGAGATTCCCAAGCCTGGAACTGTGGCTGCGCAGGTGGCATTGGTGAACGGTTCGATTCCGCAGCTGGTGCCGGCGACTCGCAATGATCGCAAAGCGTTCGAAGCCAAGGTTCGGGCCGACGAGCTCGAAGCCCGAGAAGCTGCCCGTAAATCGCGTGATCGTTCGCGCGGAGCTCGTGCGGTGAAGGTTACGGAGCAAACTCCAACGTCCACCACATCGAAAACTTCAACGACACAAACTTCAACGACACAAACTGCCACGACGCAATCCCCTGCTTCGCCTTCGGAGCCGCTTTGGGCAAACCGGGGCGAAATTGGCGCTCAAAACAATGGCGTCGGGGCGAGCAATGCTCCTGCCGCATTTGTAGATTCTGATCCGACCGGTTCGTGGATGGCGACCCCTGGCTCTGGCCTTTCTGACGGCTCGAACTGAACCTCTTCGGTCTACGGTTTACAAGTTTCGTAGGTTACAAGCTGGTCTTTTGCTACGGCTAGACGCATTTGCCGGGAATTGCGGATTGGGAACGGCCATGCGTCGTGTAGTCTCTTCCGGCTTCGGGGCTATAGCTCAGTTGGTTAGAGCGACACACTGATAATGTGTAGGTCGCTGGTTCGATTCCAGCTAGCCCCACGTGAATGCACTTCGACGTGCCCTATTTTCCCTCGTTATAGCGGGGACGATAGGTGCCGTGTTACGACTCCGTGGCACGGGAGGCATTGCGCCTCAACAGGGTGGTTGGCGGGAACTTTCCGGCCCGGATCTTCGGTAGGTTTTCCATGGCTACAGTCCTCGTTGTTGGCTGCGGGGTTGTTGGTACCCGCACCGCCCGTCAGTTGCTTGGCATTGCCGGCGTGACCCGAATTGTGGTGAGTGATCCTCGTACCGAACATGTCAACCATGTGGTGGCCTCGCTCGGTGCCGCGGTTTCGGCCATTGGTGATCGTTCGTGGACCGATGTTGCTCCCGATCTTGTGGTGATTGCTACCCCGCCCGGTCATCGCACAGCGGCTTCGAAGGCCCTGTCGCTGGGTGCGCACGTAGTTTCGGTGTCTGATTCCATTGAGGATGCTCAGGGCCTGCTGGGGTTACACAGCCAGGCGCTCTCTGCTGGTCGCCAGGTAGTGATTGGTGCCGGGTTCTCTCCGGGTCTCACGTGTTTGTTGGCCGTCCATGCCGCTGCAGAGTTTTCTCGGGTCGATGAGATTCATGTGGCTAAAACGGGGACGGCTGGGCCGGATTGCGCTCGTCAGCACCATCTGGCCTTGCGGACGGATTCACGGGATTGGCGTGATGGGCAGTGGATTTCGAAGCCCGGTGGGTCGGGCCGCGAGTTGTGTTGGTTTCCGTCGCCCATCGGTGGTTTGGATTGTTACCGGGGTGCGTTGAGTGATCCGTTGTTGTTGCATCCAGCGTTTTCTTCGGCGGAGCGCATCACTTCCCGGATTTCGGCCACCCGACGCGATCGTTTGACATCCCGGCTTCCTATGCTGCGCAAACCCCATGCCGAGGCGGGCGAGGGTGCGGTTCGTGTCGAGGTCCGCGGCATTCGCCAAGGGATAGCCGATTCGGTCATTTTGGGCACGATGAACCTGCCCTCCGTTGGATCTGCGGCAGTGTTGGCGGAGGTCACGGGTATCGTCCTGGCCGGTGAGACGTTGCGGACGGGGGCCGGCGGAATGGCGGAAATGATCCCAGCCACTCCCACCCTGGCGAAGCTCGCTGCCAAGGGAATTCGGTGTTCCCGTTTCGAGGGTGCTTCCGCCACGACAGCGCCTGCCAACCCCACCGAGTAGATCGAGTTCCGGGAAATCCGTGTCGTCGCGGATGGTGCCTTTCATCCATCCCCGTTGACGTGGGGTGCAGAAGCTAAGAATGCGCGCCACAACCACTCCGTGTCGAGTGATCAGGACTCCTCCCGGGCTTCGGCCAGAAGTAAGAACTGAGACAGTTGGTCTTCGACTTCCTGAATGCTTGCTGTTCTCACATAGGAGATACCGGATCTGTCTGCCGATCCTTAGTTAGCAAGGCAACATCGCAAGACTGCCCTCGCCCCGGTCACCAACAACCGAAATCGCTTGGAAAAAAGAACCCTCGCCGAGGCGAGGGTCTTGAACTGTGGAGATGAACGGGATCGAACCGTCGACCTCCTGCTTGCAAAGCAGGCGCTCTACCAATTGAGCTACATCCCCATTTCGGGAGCTAACAGTTTGCCACAGTGATGGGACCCATTTGCTCGATTTCAGCGGGACTAACAAAAAGCCGTTCCGCAAAGTGAGTTGGTGGCTAGGAATCCGAGTGGTTTTTGTCCAGCAGGCGGAGTTTGTCGAACCGGTTGCGCGCTACCAACAGGTACGCAAAGAACGCCATCGACGACAGTACCGGAGCGGCCCAAAGCCCAATCTGGTCTGCCACCACACCAAGGATCAGAGAGCCAAAGGCTGCGCCGAGGAAGAACATTTGTGAGTAGCTCCCCATCACTCGTCCGCGGAATTGATCTTTAACCTGCAGTTGTAGAGCTGTGTTCAGCGCAGCGGCCACGGCACCATTGGACATTCCGGCCACGGCGAAGGCGATGCACCCGAACACGAATGAATGGGTACTTACCATAGCGACGGTGGCGAAACAGTAACTGAGGATCGCCGCCTGCGCCGTTGTGGATCGTTGGTACCGATTGGCCAGCAAGCTTGAGGTGAGGATGCCGATCACTCCGCCAATGCCGAATGCGCCGAGGAGAATGCCGTTGTCGTTGGCATCGTGACCGAATTGCTCCCGGGCCAATGCCGGGGCGAGGCCGGACAGTCCGAATCCGAACGCGGCATTGATAAACGAGGTGAGCGGTGGCAGCATCAAGTTACGGCTGCCGAGGAGGTACTTCCAGCCTTCACGGACGTTGGCCATGGCGGCCCGCATACCAAAGGTGGCGTCGGATTCCAGGGCGACTCGTTGATTGGGCAGCTGCCACAGTACGGCGATGATGACTGGATAGGTAATGGCATTGGCCAAGAAACAGCCGGCGGGCCCGAAGGATTTGAGCGTTATGGCGGCCAGCATTGGACCAAGGGCTCGGGCCAGGTTGAACTGCATGGAGTTCAACCGAACCGCAGCGGGAAGATCGGGTTTCGTGACCAAGCTGGGTATGAGGCTTTGCCAGGCCGGTGACGTCAGCCCGGAACAGATCGAACTGATCAGAAGAAACGGGAAGATAGAGGCGATACTGGGTTTAGCGAAGGTCCAAAGCGCCCAAAGGCCCGCGGCAACGAAACCGAGTGCGGCTTGGGTGACGATCAGGACACGTCGTCGTTCGTAGCGATCGGCCAGAATGCCACCGGGAGTATTGGCCACCATACCGACGAACATCGAAGTGAATGCGGTTACGCCGAGCCAGCTTTTGGAGTTGGTCAGGTCGTAGACCACAAACGGGATAGCGGTTGCTTGCATCCACGATCCGGCATTGGATATCACGGCGGAAAGAAAGAACCGTCGGAAGTGCTTCTCTCGCAAAGGTCGAACGAGGCCGCCGTCGGTTGCTTCAACGTTTGGGGCTTTTACCCGGGTTTCATCAACACAAGCGGTCTCTGGATCTGCAGAGGCATCGATCGACATTGGATTCAGCGTAGGTGCGTTGGCAGAAGCGAAACCATTCGTTCCTTGAGCAGATCCCGGCTTAGAGGACGAGCCATAGGCGAGTGCTCAATCAAACACAGCACAATGCTTTTCGCCACGGCGTCAGGCCGGACGGCAAAACCCCCAGCTCTCAACTCCGCCTATCGGCGCGGCCTCTTAGGGATGTTTATCCTCTTGGTTGGCCTGGTCTTCTACGATCGATCCATGGCATCACCATCCCGCAACATCGTGGCTCTCCCAAGCATTCGGGCTTCTCGGTTGCGTTTGCTCGGCGGAATCGTCGTTGTTGGGTTGTTGAGCGCCAGCGTTGGAGCTCCGGCGTATGCATCTCGAAACGTGTCGGTGCGAAAGAAGACCACCACAAAACAGGTGCCGGTGAAACCTGCTGCCACTTCGGCCGCGCCGACGATTTCGCCAACAGTTCCCTCGACGGTTGCGACAACATTGTCCCCGTCGACCGTGGCGCCTTCGACAGGTGGCGCTGGGCCTGGAACGTTGGTTTCCGCCACGGCGATCACGGGGGCACCTGCGGGGACGACCGGATACAAGGTCCGTTACCGATCCGTTTCGCCAGCAGGTACTCCGATTGAAGTGACCGGGCTTGCTTATATTCCGAAGGCGAAGGCCCCAGCGGGTGGTTGGCCGGTACTTTCCTATGCACACGGAACAGTTGGTTTGGCTGACCGCTGCACTCCATCGAACAACATTTCCGCTATTGAAAACACGATCGCTGGCGCATTTGCTGCGTTGGGGTTTGCCGTCGTCGCTTCTGACTATGAGGGTTTAGGTACGCCGGGTCGACATCCGTACATCGTTGGTGTTTCTGAGGGTCGCGGTGTGCTCGATATTGTCCGCGCCGCCAAAGCAATTCCAGGGGCGACGGTTTCGAACCGATTTGTGACGTGGGGGCATTCCCAAGGTGGTCATGCGGCGTTGTTTGCTGGGGAGCTTGCCGCAACGTGGGCGCCCGAGTTGAAGTTGTTGGGTGTCGTTGCCGGTGCACCGCCCTCGCAGTTGACCAACGTGGGTGATTCAGTGGCGACATCACCGTTTCGCGGCTACGTGTTTATGGTGGCCGCAGGATTGCAGGCTGCGGACCCAACCTTGAACCTCAATGACGTGATTACCCCGAAGGCCCAAGCGATCCTGCCCGTTGTGGACACTGGCTGTAACAGCGAAGTGTTTGCGGCTTTCAATAAGGTGCCCATGGAGCAGTTGTTAGTGAAGGACGGTCTCACTCGGGATCCGTGGAAATCCGCCTTGGCCGCCAACGAGCCGGGCCGGGTCAAAACCAATGCGCCGATTCTGATTATTCACGGTGACAAGGATGAGCAGATTCCCGTTGAAACTTCCGCTGCGTTGAAGAAGAAGCTTTGTGCACTGGGTAATTCGGTGGAACGCAAAATCTATCCAGGTCAAGATCACGGTGGTGCTGCACTGGCTTCGTTGTTTGAGGTGACGGCCTGGTTGTCGTTACGGGCAGCCGGTCTCCCGGCCACCAACGGCTGCTAACGGGCCTGAGCGGTCTGTAAACGCCCAGCTCACGAAGCCGTTTTGCATCGCCGAGACTGAGAGTCGTGCTGCTGTGACTGCCCCAGTTTCTAAAAAGCCCAGGTACACTTAGCTAAATGCGGCGATTCGGACGGCGAGAGGGTACGGTCGCAAACCCAAACCCTGAGGTACTCCGCCAGCGTCTTGATGCACTGGCCGGTGTGGATCTGCGTCTGCCGAATTATCACGAGTTTTCAGTGTTGGCACGAGGTGGCTCGTCGGTGGTGTTCTTGGCCCGTGAGCGCAGGATCGACCGGCCGGTGGCCGTAAAGGTGCTCCCGGCTGAGAAAGACCTACACGCCGTGAAACAGTTCGAACGCGAAAAGGAAATCGCCGTTTCGCTCGGCCGTCATCCCTATATCGTTCAGGTTTTTGATGCCGGTGCCGCCTCCGATGGTTCGCCTTTTTTGGTCATGGAGTACTTCGAGCGAGGATCCTTGGCCGACCGACTTCGCGCTGAAGGCCCACTTTCTGTGGAGGAAACCGTCAGCATTATTGAGAAAATTGGGTCTGCGCTCCAAGCGGCACACGACGCAGGCATTTTGCATCGTGATGTGAAACCCAGCAACATTTTGTTCTCTGAGTACGGTCCGTCGCTCAGTGATTTTGGTATTTCACGGTCAATGAGCCGGGGTGAGTGGACGCAGTCGTTGGCTCATTTCACGCCGTGGCATTCAGCGCCTGAAATTCTTGAGGGCGACAATCCTTCTATTGCTTCCGATGTGTATTCGTTAGCTTCGACCATGTTCACGTCCCTCGATGGCCGTCCGCCGTTTGTGGTGTCAGGCGATGATCGATCCTTGGCCTATCAACTTCGCGTCTTAAAAGATCCGCTGCCGACGCTGTTACGACGTGATTTGCCCTCCGGGTTGCATGACGTTTTGGTGAAAGCCATGGCGAAGCTCCCGGCGGATCGCTTCGATTCGGTGGCTAGTTTTTTGGTTGCGGTTCGTGCGTTGCCGCCCGTTTCGAGAGCTGATCGCGGATCAGCTATGCAGGGGAATCAGCAATCGATTATCGGTCAAAGCAATCAGGACATGACCAATGAAGTCCTGCAAACTTCGATTGGGTCAGTTGGCTCGTTTGTTGAGGATCGCACGTTGGCGCCACTCGACGTTGCGTTCAATGCCCCTCCTCAACAGGCGGATCGTCTTGCTGCGTCGGCTCAGGTCGTTGGTCCTGGCCAAGCCCAGTCCAATCACGAAGATGAACACAAAGACGAATACGAAGACGAAGACGATGCGATGTTTCGTCCTCCCGCGCAACTCGCCACTAAACCAGTAAGCGTACAAATTATCGAGGAACCCGAGCTGGCACCCCCGCTCAGTTTCGGTGCTGTGGAGGTTGACCGGCGTCCGGCGGAGCGCGGTTACGTACTTAGGACATCACAACCGGTTGAGAGCGTTTCGAACACGCCGGTGGGAAGCGCCACTCCTGTAGTTCGCCTAGGAGCCCCGAACAATGAACAACGCAACCCCGCTGTTCGGCCAGCCCAACCGGTGGAGCGAACAAGCCCGGCTGAGGAGGAAGCGACCGTTCTTAGTCAACGGCGTGTGGTGGCGCCGATACGAACGGTTCCCGATAAGCGTCAAATTCCCTTGGCGTGGATTGCCCTACTAGTCACCGCCTTACTCGGCGGGCTTCTCATCGCGTTCTATCCGGGAACAAAGTCCACGAAGCCGATAACGCTCCCGGCTGCAGAAACGACCATGTCTGAATCCTCAACAGGTTCGTCGGTGCCTGCGAACAGTGCAGTGAGCACACCGCGAGTGAACCCACTTCCGAGAGTTTCCCCGTCAAGCCCTCAGCAGGTGACGGTAACGGAAAAATTGGAGGACTCCGGCGAGTTTGCTTTGGCGGAAATCCGGTGGACGGATGGAACTCCTCCCTTGGTGGCTGCCTACGTTGCGGCGTCGAAACAGGGCGCCGAGCCAAAAGCGGTCCGCATTGAAGATGCCGCCTCGAGACGTGCGGTGATTGTTGGGATCGATCCGAAAGCGGC
>JAYTWN010000310.1:0-3299 GCA_043743435.1 Acidimicrobiia bacterium | reverse complement strand
CAAATATTCGCCTCTGGTGACATTGATTCTGAAACGGCTCCGCAACTCGACAAAGTGTTCACCACCCTGTCCAACGACGGCGTGAACAGAGTTTCACTGAATGTGTCAGAGGTTTCGTTTCTCAGCAGCGCCGGTCTAAGCGTATTGATAAGTGCACATCGAGAATTCGAACGCTTTCAGCTTGAACGTGGCAACCGAATTGTTGATCGCCTCGTTGCCCTTACTGGATTGGCCATTCTCTACGGTGACCCTATTGCTCCGTTGGAAACAACGCACTAGCGCATAACGCACCTACTTGCCCGGTCGCAACGCCATGTCTATGTTAGGCCCGCTCCCCACCTTGTTCACTATGGGCCCAAACGATGACGCTTAGTAAACGTCTTGCGGTCATGATGACCCTGATGCTCTCCGTCTTTATGGCGCTGGGGGTGTTTGGTGCTGTGTTATCACGGTTGCGCGCGATTGCCGCTTCAAAAGAGCAACGCTTTGGGGTGAGCGTTGAGCAAAGCCTTCGCCTGGCTACATCGTTCTCTGATATGCAAACCGGTGTTCGGGGATTCAATCTCACTGGCCGAACAGAATTCCTTGAGCCTTACGAATCTGGTCGTATTTCGGTCCGGCGGATCGAAAACAACTTGCTCATGAATGCCAGCAATTTCGATCAAGAAACGCTCACGGCGCTTACGACCGTCGTCGCGTCGGGCGTCACCTGGCAATCCGCTGCGGAGCGAAACCTTCAACCCGGTCAAACCCCACGACAAAAAACGGTAACTGTCACCGATTTCAGTCGAGAAAAGGGTCTCTTTGAACAGTTACGCCGATCGCTGAATCGCCTCACGAACAAGTTGAAACAGGAGGAACTTGGCTCCCGAACGGCTCGCAGCAAGCGAGCCAACCAGCTTTTCGCCTTGGTGGCAAGTATGCCGTTTGTTGGCCTCGGGCTATTGCTCTGTTCCGCTTCACTGGTGAGGCGTTGGGTGAAGACGCCCATTCGAGAAATGTCTGCTGCCGTACACCTGGTTGTCGAAGGTGATCTGAGTGCCACCGTTCCTTCGAGCGGTGCCGCCGATATTGCTGCGTTGGGGTCAGACATCGATCGCATGCGACAAACCATTATCGCTAGGCTGAACGATGCCGAGCGTGCGGAGCAACTAGAGCTACGAGCTCGAAAAGCCGTTGAGCAAGACACTATTTTGACCTTGCAATTGCAGAGCGAATTAGCCAGTGAGCTCGGCCAGTTTCCCGATGGTTGGACTGCCGCGGCAGAGCTACTTCCCGCGGAAGGTTGGGTGGCCGGCGACTGTTACGACGTCACGCTAATTTCGCCCCACGTTATGGGCATCATCGTTCTTGATATCGCCGGGCACGGTGCCCACCAAGCCATCCTGGCGTTGCGATGCAAAGAGATACTGCGCGCAACGCTTCGTGCCAAAGCAGAACCGGGCGATGCGCTAAAAATTCTGGCCGAACAAGTAAAAGATTTGCATCCCTCTTTTCTGACCGCATTCGTAGCTCTGCTCGATACACGCACCGGTGTGTGCCGCTACGCCAACGCTGGCCACCCACCAGCTTTAGTAGCAACACATACGAATTTGGTCACGGAGCTTGAGCCCACCGGTCCGCTGCTTGGGGTCTTTGCATCGCAATGGCTTACCCATGAGGCTCATATTGAACCCGGAGGAAAGCTCGCTATCTACACAGACGGCTTAAGTGAGGCTCGTAACCATATCGACGAGTTCTACGGTATGGAACGCCTCGCCAACATCGTGATCACCCTCCCCTGCGCCCAAGCTGAGCACGTGATCGAAGCCTGTTTCGCCGACCTTCAAAACTTCGCTCCAGCCCGCCTTCACGACGACGTCACCATGGTGCTTATCTGTCGGAGCTGTTCCGAGGTTTAACAATGTCCGTAATGGGTACACAACCTACAGACTTTCGGAAAGCACGGTCTTCGGGAGCCTGTCCCAAGCACACTTCACTTCGCAAAACACTCAGAGTAGATTTCAGGATCTCGTGGCTAGTCTTTCCCTAACGTTTCCCGCCGACGATCAACACGGCCGTACGCTCCGTTCAGAAGTGCGAGCGTGGTGCAACGCGGAAGCCTTGACTGCTGATCTCTGTGAGGACGCGCTTCTGACCGCAAGCGAACTTTTTAGTAACGCAGCTCGAGCCTCTGTAATTGGGCAAAACGTGCATATACGGATTATTGCTACCCCAAGCGAACTTATAATTGACGTAGAAAACACCGGCACCGGTTTCGATCTGGCTTCACTACCCGCACCATCACCCACTCAACGAGGTGGACGTGGAATTTCCATCGCTCAAATTTTAGGGGTGGTCGCCGTTGAACAACAAGACCAACAAACAACCGTACGCGTACACATAATGCGGTAACTATCAACCGTAATGCGGTAACTATCAACCGGCGTGCCCTCAAGCGAAAAGTTTTGTTTAGAAGTGAAGACAACTGGGTAGCGAGGTTTGGAAGCAGATGCCGGGCGCAAGCTACGGCGTCTGCCCGCCACCACTTACCAACAAAGGGGAAATCAATATGCAAACAAACGTTTTGGCCGCAAGGCCAAGGCTGCTGAGGCCACTAGCTTGCCTGGCCATTCTGGGCACGCTGACCACCGTGGCCACCATGGCCGGGCCTATTGGCACCAGCGAAGCCGCGTCAAAACGGCGAGTCGTCCGAGCGAAACTTGCCCCGTCCTTTACCATTCGGGTTCTGGGCGATGCACAAACCGTAACGGCAGGATCCACGGCAATATACAACTTTGCCGTTACACGAACGAACGGGTTGCGCAGCACCATTCGTTTTGACGTACCTGATCTTCCACCCGGATTGACTGCCACTATTACTCCTCTGTCCGACACCAGCTACCAGCTGCAAATGACCACGACGAGTTCAGCGGTCGGCGGCTCAGCGGTATATGTGCTTCGTGGCTTTTCCGCTTCGCAAGAAAAAATTGCGTTGTTCCGCCTCAGCGTTACCCCAGCACCCACCACAACACCTCCCCCCTCCGCTACCGCACCTTTAGCAACGGCACCCTCAATCACCGCCGTTGGAAATTTTGGGCTGACATTCGATACGCAGAGTCGGACCGTGTCTCCCGGTGACGTTGCTGTGTATGGCATACGAGTGGACCGCCAGTCCTTTCCAGGCCCAGTCACATTCAAAATTGAGGGTCTTCCGAGCGGAACCACCGCAAACGCCGCCCCCGATCCAACGCAGGCCAATTCAAACCTTTACGTGACGACAACGAACGCAACACCTTCCGGCAACTACTTGATTGTTG
>JAYTWN010000309.1:0-6565 GCA_043743435.1 Acidimicrobiia bacterium | reverse complement strand
AAGTAGTGGCCAAACCCTTGTGACTTGATGCCGGCACCGATGAAGACGAGCCATACAATGAGCGACAGTATGGCTGGTACTGCCATACGAGCGGTTGCTGGCATCTGGATGCCAGGGATAACACCAAAGATGTTGTTGAAGAACACGAAGAAGAACAGTGCGGTGAGTAGCGGAACATACGGCTTAGCGTCGTGGCCCATGGCTTCTTCTGCAATACCGTGGTGTACAAAATCGGCTCCGGCTTCGGCGAAGTTCTGGATTCCCTTGGGAACCAAGCCCTTCTTCGATGCAGCCAGGAAGAACATGCCGAGGGTCAAAACAGCAGCGGCAACGTTGACCAATGCGATCTTGTTGAACCCAGTGGGTCCGGAGCCAAAAAGATTTTTCCACTCCAGCAGGTGGCTGATAGGTGGGAATTCAAGTGAAGCGAGAATCACGACCGCTTACTCCTCTGCGCCGGCGTGGGCGCGGTTGGATTGGTTTGGCTTTGACAGAGACAGTTTTGCAACGTTTGACGCTTTTGCTTTTTCTGGTTTGAGGCCAGGAAAGGCGAGTGAGGCCGAGATAAAACGCATTTCCCAGATCAGCAAGGCGAGATGCGTGACGATGATGGTTATCCCGAGTGGAATCGGACGAAACCACGAGGCGTTACGCACAGCGAGTACCGCTACCGTGAGTAATCCGAGTCGCAAAAGGTAGCCGAATAATGCGGCGGCACCGAGCGCTGCGAAAGAAATTCTGCCCGCATACGTCAACATGATGGCGGCAAGCACGAAATTTACGACGACCAAAGCCATGGCGTACCCGACGGAAATCGCTCCATTGGCACCGGCGAGCACGGCTACGAGCAGCACAACGGCAGGCAAGATCGGCCAGGTGCGACGGAGCATATCCTTGACGATCTGGGCTTCGACTGCTGGGCCGAGATCAGCTCCGGTAAAGGCGTCGACGCTCATAGCGTGACTCCCGCAGGCAAACGGTCCCGGTTGGCGAACTCGCCCGGCAAAGTTACGCTGATGGTTTCGCGGGGTGCCGAGGCGAGGCTTGCGCGTTTCGCTTCGGCGGTGGCGACGGCTTGTGCTTCGAGTTCTTGCATCTTGATTTTGTAGGCAGCCCAATTCCGGACGAACATCCCAATCAGGGTGAGCACCACAAACACGATCATGAAGATGGGCTGGGTGTTGAATTTTTGGTCGAGAAGAAACCCAAGGCCTCCGAAGATGGCCGGGGTAATGGCAAGCTCAATGGCCCGGCTCATGCCGTCGCCAAGACCCTGATAGCTCTGCCGCTTGTAGTCAGCGGGGCTTTCGGTCTTGGAGGGGGTTTTGGGCACTTGGACCTATTCCGAGGTGACGGGGGGACGCTTGTTGACGGATATGTTGACGGTTTCCGAGCAAAAGTGCAAGCCGCTTGTGAATCCGCTCACAAGCTATCCGAAAAAAGTTCGTGTGTGCAAATCAAAAGCTTTGCCCACCCAAACTTTAGGTTTTGGTAGGCCAAAATTCACGTCGACACGCTTGCAATCCAGCATTGTCAAGGCCCGCAACCAACCACACCGGCTTCAGTAGCGATCAAAACCGAACGATTTTGACGTTAGAAGACCTCCGGGTTGGGCATGTTTTGGGTGGGAGCTTGGCTCTCCGGGCTGGCTTTGGTGGCTTTGGTGGCTTTGGTGGCTTTTTCTTCGGTTCAGGTGTGAATGTTGGCGGACGACCGAGCCCAATGGCCACAATATTGCGCAGTGCTGCAGTCCCGGCTCGAAAGTAGTCCGAATGGCCTATGGAGTCTCCGGAAGAAAATCGGCTGGCACCAAAACCCTTCGCCGAGGGGTCCTCTCCATGGGTGGGGAGCACCGAGATGGGGTCGAACGGCACCGTCACGATTGGTTTTGACGCTATCGACCAGGCTGATTTTTGGGATTTGCTCGCCCAAAATCTTACGCCGGGGGACAGCAGTTTCTTGCGCGAGGTGGTGTTCATCCCCGGGCTACCCACCGCTATAGCGTCGCTCACGTCCAGCCCACGACGCATGGCCTCTCCCAGCACAACCGTGCCGTAGCTGTGCGCTAGCACCGTGATATGCGCACGTGGGTTTTGTTTGCGAATGTTGAAGAGATCGGATTCGAGTGCTTTTGCTCCTTCGACGGCTTTGTTCGAGGTTGCTGCTTGGGTAACCAGTCGCACTGGGGTGTAGTCAGGGGTGTCGTAGCCAAGCCAGGCCACCACCGCTACGGGAACCCCTGGCCCGGCTTGGCGTTGCATTTCGGCCAGCACCGACTGCGCTCGTTTTTGTAGGCTTGCTCGGTAATCGTTGATTTCGTTGTCCATGCCTGGAACGAACACAATGATGTGCTGCGCGCTTATGAGATCACCAAACACTTGCACTACTCGACCGTCTCCGGTTCCATCAGCTCGAAGATATGTGGCCGAAGGGTCGCCCAGGAGAGCCTTGAGTTGTTCCGTTCGTCTCTTGTTGGCGGGAAGCCCCTTGGCCAGCAACGTGACTGATTTGGCATGAGCACGCGCAACCTGCGCACGGGCCAGGGCTTCCTGCCAACCTTGCGGCAGGACCTTCTGCTTCTGCGTTTTCCAGGCTGTAGCGTTGGTTTTTCGGGCCGGTAAGGGTGAAGAAGAGACGCTAAGACGAGAGTCGGCGGCAAGGAAATTCCTAGCCGTATCGCTAGCGCCGAAGGCCATGGTTTGCGCCTGCGCCGAGAGCGCTCGGACCATGTTTGCATGAGACGAGGTCTTCGGGAACGCTCCGAGCCGACCTCGGTGAAGATCAATGGCCGCACTCCAGCCATGGAGAGCCGAACTCAATGTTTGCAATTCGGGTGCACTTGCCGACGCAGTTCCCATGACCAGACTCCACACAACACAATCCTGTTGAAGCACCCACACTGAGCTTCGCTGTTGCAACAACTTTTCGACGGGGGAAGCCGGAACTGCCGACAAGCGTAAGAGACGAGAAGTCCGCCGGGAAGGGGGCAACTCGCGTTCGAGCGCGAGCGGATTTGACCCAACGTTAGGAAGTCTAGGAGTGCCGCGATGAAACGCGATCAGGATTTGGAGTGGTTGAGCTCGGCCGTGCGGTTCGCTCGGCGTTGCTTGCGCAAGTCGGGGTGGAGAACGGCGAAACCCACCACACCCACTAGTAGGGTCAGCAAAAACGCTCGAGCGGACCAGCCCGGAAAGAACAGGGGTTCAAGCACAAACGCCGAAAAGATAGCCGTAAGTGCACAGAGAATGAACACGGTGCGACGAGGGCCATGACCGAGCTCAATCAGCCGGTAGTGAAGATGATCACGATTGCCAGTGGCTACTCCGGAACCTTTGATTGAACGGGTAACGATAAGTCGCACAACATCGCCAATCGGCACCGCCAAAATGATGAGGGGAATCATGAGCGGCGAGAGAATGGCACTGCCTTTCACGGTCACGTCGGGAATAGCACGACCACCTACGACCATGGTCGAAACAGCAAGCAGCAACCCGAGAAACAGCGCACCTGCATCACCCATAAAAATAGAAGCGGGCGAGAAGTTGTACGGCAAAAAGCCGATACACAAGCCAAAAGCGATGGCAGCAATAAGTGGACCTACGTTTGACCCAGATATGATTTGGTTGTCAAACAGTGTGTGTGAGTACACCAAAAACGCGACACTGGCGATACCTACGATGCCGGTAGCCAGGCCGTCGAGTCCATCGATGAGGTTGATGGCATTGGCCATTCCGACAACCCACAACACGGTGATCAACGGGGCAAGATCGGCAGAGATTTCGATGGTTCCGAAGGAGAACGGTAGCGTGATGACTTCGAGGGACGTGCCGAACAGATACAAAACACTGCCCGCCAACACCTGGCCTGCGAGTTTTGCGGGGGCCGATACGGGGCGTTTATCGTCGATCAGTCCCACACCAAGCATAAGGAAAGCGGCCAGCACGATGCCGATGGGTTCTGATGTAGCCACAAACATTTCGTGAAATTGCGTGAGGCGTGATGCAAAAAAAAGGGCGCCGAGAAAGCCAAAGAACATGGCAGCGCCACCGAGGAGCGGCATGGATTTCGCATGGAGCCGTCGCTCGGTGTCGGGCTCGGCCAACACCGAGAAACGCACCGCGATTGATCGAGCTACCGGAACGAGGAGAAAGGTCACTAACGCAGCAAGCGCAATGACTGCGAGGTAACCGGTCACGACAGGGGGTTTTAGCTAGCAGCCGTATCGGTGGCTGAGTACGAATCCGGGCGCGAGTCCGCGCTGAGCGCCGAATTGTCAGCACGGTCACGAGCACGGTGAAGAGCAGAATCGAGGGCACTGATTTTGTCGATCCGGCCTTGATGGCGGCCGCCTTCGAAGCTGCCGTTCACAAAGGCCAACACGGCTTCTTTTGCTACCTCTGGTCCGGTCAGGCGTTCGCCGATGCACACAACGTTGGCATCGTTGTGAAGTCGGGCGAGGTGCGCGCTGGTCACGTCATGCACCGTGGCGGCGCGCACTCCAGCAATTTTGTTTGCAGCGATGGCGATGCCGATACCGCTTCCACAAACGCACAAACCAATCTCGGCCGTTCCATCGACCACGGCACGCCCAACGGCGGCACCGTAATCGGGGTAGTCAACTCGATCCTCCCCATGGGAACCCAAATCAATGACGGAATGGCCCAAGGCGCGAAGCATTTCCACCAAAGAATCTTTGAGATGCACTCCTGCATGGTCTGCCCCAGCAGCGATTCGGATCATTCCAAAACCGTAGTTCGTCCGTTGGGTGGGTCGAAGCGCCTCCCCGCCTCACCACAGCACCTCCCCACAGCACCTCACCACAGCACCTCACCACAGCACCTCAACCACAGCACCTCACCACAGCACACCTCCCCACGACCGTCTCAGGACTGCCTTCAGCCCGCTTTAGCCGCCAGCAACAGCAGATTCGAGGGCGGTGTGGATGTCGGCGATCACGTCGTCGGCGTATTCGAGTCCGACTGAAACTCGAATGGTTCCGGCGGTGATCCCCGAAGCGGCCAGTTCTTCGGGGTCGAGCCCGGCGTGAGTGGTGCTCACAGGATGGGTGACGAGGGTTTCTGGCCCTCCGAGTGAAGTGGCCGCTCGGCAAAGCTTCAGTGCGTCCACCAATCGCTCCCCCGCAGCTGCCGTGCCGACGTCGAAGGTCACCAGCCCGCCATGGGAGCGAAGTTGGCGTTGGGCCAGCTCGAACTGGGGGTGCGATGGCAGTCCGGGATACCGTACTTCGGTCACCGCCTCGTGGGCCTCCAAGGTTTTGGCCAGGGACAGAGCCGTTGCACTTTGTTGACGCAGACGCACAGCCAACGTCCGCAGACCTCGAAGGCCGTTGAGTGCATCGAAGGGTGAAGCATTGGCACCTTGAAGAACCGCGAAGCCCCAGAGCCAGTCAATGAGCTCGCGTTCGCCTGCCACCACGCCCAGGGAAGCGTCGTTGTGTCCGGCCATGGCTTTGGTCGCAGAATGGACCACCAGGTTTACGCCATGGGCCAGGGGGTTGCAGCCGAGTGGGGTGGCGAAGGTGGAGTCGACCATGGTGATGGGGATGAGGGCGCCGAGTTCGTCGAGGTCGACCAGGTCAAGACGGGGGTTGGCGGGTGATTCGGCGATGATCAGCATGGTGCGGCCGGGGATGATGGCTTCGGCGAAGGCTCCGGGCTTGGTGGCATCGACGAAAGTGACATCGATTCCGAAACGGGGGCAGACCATGGTGAGCAGTTGATACGTGCCGCCGTAGAGCTGCTTTTGGGCCACGATGTGCTGTCCGCTGTTGACCAAACCCAGCACTACCGCGGTGATGGCACCCATGCCGGAGCTGAAGGCTCGTGCCGATTCTGCTCCTTCGAGTTCGGCGACGGCGTCTTCAAAGGCTCGGACCGTGGGGTTGCCGTAGCGGCTGTAGAACTTGGTGGCTTGGGTGGATTTCGCCATCTTGCGACCCTCGGCCAGGGTCGGTGTTTCAAATGCGGTGGAGGCCCACAGGATCGGCGCCAGGGCGGTGTTGTTGTCTTTGCGGCCCACCGTGATGGCCATGGTGTCAGGATGGGGCCGCAGTGGAGTTGGCGCGGCCGTTGGCATTGAAGTTGGCGCGGGGATCAAAGCTGGATGGGTGCTGGGTTCTGATGACATGGTGATCCTTGGCCCGCGTCTGTTGGCGGAGTTGATAGGTAGGTGTTTGCGGAAGCCACTCTGTAGTGAATTCGATGAACACGCACGTAGTACGCAGATAAGCGTGGCCAAACGGATCTGGTGCCCACACCGCCGGACGTTCGTTGCCTTCTCGTTTCCAAGTTCGGCCACATCCTGCCGGCAGGCAGAGGCACCTTGGCGTCGAGCCAGGTTGCCGGGAAACATCTTGCGATGGATCCACTCTTGATGAACTGCCTATCGTAGCGTTTCTTTTGGCGTTAACGAAAGTGATCTTTTGACGACCGCCTAGTTCGGCGTTGTAGTTCGGCGTTGTAGTTCGGCGTTGTAGTTCGGCGTTGTAGTTCGGCGTTGTAGTTCGGCGTTGTAGTTCGGCGTTGTAGTTCGGCGTTGTAGTTCG
>JAYTWN010000308.1:0-4253 GCA_043743435.1 Acidimicrobiia bacterium | reverse complement strand
AAGCCCACCAGCGCCAATGGTACTTGGAGGGAATCCTCCTGGGAGAGTAGGTCGTCGCCGGATTAAACGAGAAAGAGCCCCGCAGCCACAGGCGCGGGGTTCTTTCGCATTCCCCCCACACACCCCGCACCCCCCCCACACGTATTCCCAGACACCAAAATAGGTTGAACAAGGATCCGTTGAGCGCAGGCCCGGAAACCACGCTTTTGGACAGTTGTTCTCCCCTACGCTGTAGGACAGCTTCGGCAATATTGCCGATACCGATTTTCAATGTTTGAGGAGTTGCAATGAGTCGCTTTGGTGACGTGTTGACGGCCATGATTACGCCGTTTGATGCAAATGGATCCGTCAACTTCGACGAAGCCGCCAAGCTGGCGAAGTGGCTGGTCGCGAACGGCAACGATGGCCTGGTGATCGCTGGAACCACGGGCGAGTCACCAACCTTGACCGACCAAGAACAGTTTGATCTCATCAAATGTGTTTGCGAAGCCGTCAACGTCCCGGTGATTGCTGGTGCTGGATCAAACGACACTCCTCATGCCATCTCACTCACAAAGGCCATGGCTTCGTTGGGCGCCGCGGGTGTGCTGAGCGTTACGCCGTATTACAACCGTCCGTCGCAAGCGGGAATTACTGCGCACTTTGCTGCCGTCGCTCGCTCCACGGAGTTGCCTGTGATCCTCTATGACATCCCCGTCCGCACCGGCCGCAAGATCGATAACGCAACGTTGATTCAGCTCGCTTTAGATCATTCAAACGTCATCGCCGTAAAGGATGCGGCGAATGATGTGTCTTCGTCGGCAACGCTTATGGCTCACGCTCCTTCGGGGTTTGAGCTCATCAGCGGTAACGATAACCAGACTCTGCCCTTGATGTCGATTGGTTGCTCTGCGGTAATTGGTGTGGCAACGCATTGGGCGGGCGTGGAACATAAAGAAATGATTACGGCATTCAAGAAGGGGGACGTTGATCGTGCTCGACACATCAACGCTCGGTTGCTTGAGTCGTACGTATTCGAAGGCAGCGACACCACTCCAAATCCCCAGCCAACAAAGGCAATGATGCGAACACTTGGTCACAACGTCGGCTTCTGTCGTCCACCAATGGACGGTGAACCGGCCGATCTTGAAGCCCGGGCCAAGTCCGTTTGGACCAACCTGCGCGCTAGCGCATGAGCAACAATCGTCGACCAGCAGGAAACCAAGGCGCTCCGCAGCGTCCGCAATCCCAGCAAGCACAACGTCCACCCGCACAACAGAACCGTGGTGACGGATCAGCTAATTCAGAGAACCTTCCCAAAGTTGGTCCTGCCGAAAAGGGCGCAGTCCGTGTGGTGTTCCTGGGTGGCTTAGGAGAAATCGGCCGTAACTGTTGTGCCATTGAAGTTGAAGGGCGCATCATGCTCGTCGACGTTGGACTCATGTTCCCTGAAGAGGACATGCCCGGCGTGGACCTCGTATTGCCCGACTTCACCTACCTACGGGACAACGCCGACCGTATCGAAGGGGCGATCCTTACCCACGGCCACGAAGACCATGTTGGTGGTCTTTCGTACCTGCTGCGAGATATCTCCTTTCCCCTCTACGCCACCCAGTTGACCCTCAATATGGCCCGCGGTCGCATTGAAGAAGCCGGACTTGTCGGACGAACCAGTTTCAATCCTGTCGCCGATGGCGAACGCCGCATGATTGGCCCGTTTGATGTGGAGTTCATCCCCGTCGCCCACTCGGTGCCGGATTCGCTTGGCGTGGCGTTCCACACTCCACAAGGGGTGATCTACCACTCGGGCGATTTCAAGATTGACCTCACCCCGATAGATGGACGAACCACTGACCTGGCCCGGATCGGGGCCATTGCCAAGGAGTCCGGGATCCGGCTGCTCATGGCAGACTCCACTAACGCTGAGTCCGATGGGTTCACCGATTCCGAAAAGGTCATCGGCAAGAACCTTCGGGACATTATCCGCGACAACCAAGGCAAGCGCATCATTGTCGGTTGCTTCGCTTCTCATATCCACCGGGTGCAGCAAGTCATCGAGTCTGCCGTTTCCTCCGGTCGGAAGGTCACGACGTTGGGTCGCTCGATGCGTCGCAATATCCAGATCGCTCGGGAGATGGGCAAGCTGGATATTTCTGATGACGTTCTCTTCGACATCGAAAAAATCGGCGACTACGACCCCGCAAAGGTTCTGATTCTTTCGACCGGTTCCCAAGGTGAGCCAATGAGCGCATTGTCGCTGATGGCCGCGGGCGAAAACCGTTTCATCCAAATCGGCAAGAACGATCTAGTCTTGTTGTCATCGCATGCCATTCCTGGCAACGAAACATCTGTTGGTAAGGTCATTGACGGTTTGACTCGTCTTGGTGCCGACGTGATCCACTCTGGTCTGGCCAAGGTTCACGTGAGCGGGCACGCCAAACGGGGCGAACTCAAGACCTTGTTGAACGTGGCCAAGCCGAAGTACTTCATTCCCATTCATGGCGAGTTCCGTCACCTCACCCACCACACCCGCCTGGCCATGGAAATGGGTGTTTCTGCCGGCAACATCCTGCTCTGCGAAGACGGAGACTCGGTGGAACTGACCGACGCTGGCATCGACTTTGGTCCTACGGTTCCAGCCGGCTACCTCTACGTAGACGGCATTGTTGGCGACGTTGGAAATGGTGTGCTTCGTGACCGCAAAGTGCTGTCCAATGAGGGCGTCGTGGTGGTGATCACCACGATCGACGAACGCAATGGCGAGATCGTTACGGGTCCGGAGATCATCACTCGCGGTTGGGTTTATGCGCCAGAAGCCGAAACGTTGCTCGATGAGGCCTCGGCGTTTATCGGCAAGGCGCTTCGTCAGGCGATTGCCGACGGTGCTCGCGATCACGAAGCGATGAAGCGCATCGTCCGTCAGTCGACGGGCAAGTTTGTAAGCGAACGTACCCGTCGACGCCCAATGATTGTCCCTGTGGTTATCGAGGTTTAAGGCTCGCTTTCGCGAGGGCCAGTCCTTCCCGTTGGTTGAAATTTGAGAGGTGCTGTCGTCGGTTCGTAAAGATCGGCGACGGCGCTTCTTGCTTCTGGTGGGGCCCAGTGCGTGCTCGCGGAAGTGACTTCGTAGTGATTTCGGTGTGAATTTTGCAGGTGCGCCGGTCCGGCTTGCCGGTCGGGTTAGGCACCAACCGATGGGTCTCGAAGCGAAGCGGAGTTGGGGCCCGTCGGCATTTGATGCAGGTTGCTACAGATTGGGTTGAAAGCACTGCAAAGTAACTTCCGCGTCCCTGCACTAAACCAACAGGAGCGGTTTTACGTGGGCGACTCCGGCTTTGTTGGCAGCTGCCAGCGGGGCGAAACGGGCCTGCAGTGATGCAAAGTCGACCAGCCCGCTTGAGATGGCTGAATCAAGCAGGAGTTGTGCTTTGGCCGGTCTGGAATCGCTCATGAGGAGATCAATGATGGTTCGGACAGGATTGGTCATGGTGACACCCGATTCGTGGCGAATGAGATCACTTTGCTCCAGGTCTCGTCGGCGCATAACCATGCCGAGAGGATTTGGGTGACGGCTGCCGGCGGCGGCGAGCAGGTAGGGGTTGCCGACTCGCTCGAAGCCAGGGAAGCCCAGGAACGCAGCGGCTGTGCGGTGCGAGAGTGAGGCTGGGTACTTTCTGTCAGCGCCGACCAACCAGGCGGCAACCGCTCGCTGCTCCCACGTGCGCTCGACTCCGGGGAGGGTGTAAATCCCGCGCGCCAGCAATGTCAGCCTTTGTAGAGAAACGCGGCGGTCAATTTGGCGTTCCGTGAATCCAGCCTCGAGCATTTGCCAGCGGCCGATCGCACCGTATTGCCGATTCATCAGTTCCGCTAGATGTACGTGAATGCTCATGGATAAACATGAAATACCATAAGCGCGTCATTGTCAACAGAAAAACATGAAATGCCGTGAAAAACCTTAAAGTCCGTTCCTGAATGACTCTCCAGTCGCTAGGAGTCGAGGTTGCCTCTACGGCCGAATTCCCGGTATTCCTGGTAACTGAGGCAGTCGCTGCTAGCGTTCTGCTCACTGTGGCAACAAAAGAGCGAACTTCCCCTCGCTCTGGTGCCTCCTCTACGCGTTCTACGACGTCGGCCAGGGCAACCGGAGCTTCTCCACGTTCAACGACCTCGCGCCCCGCGGCCAGGTCTCGAACGACTACTCGCTCGCGTGCGCGCTCTCGAAACCGGAGAGGGTTTTTCGGGAACATGTCTACGTTTTTCCGGGAACACTT
>JAYTWN010000307.1:0-3133 GCA_043743435.1 Acidimicrobiia bacterium | reverse complement strand
CATTTGACAGCAACTGAACCACGAGGGAAAACATGCTGGAAGAAGAACAGGACGATGCAAGCTACACCGAGCAAGTTGGGCTTCGGCTCCGCGGTGTACGCCGTTCAAAGCGCTTCTCGTTGCATCACGTGGAAGTGGCCTCCGGTAAGGAGTTCAAAGCTTCGGTTCTTGGCGCCTACGAGCGTGGAGAGCGGGCCATTTCCGTTCCCCGCCTGCAGCGGTTGGCTCGCTTCTATGGAGTTCCTGTCGATCAACTCCTCCCTCCAATGGATGATTCGCCGACCGGTCTAGGTCCTGAAGTTGGCGACCGTCGTGTACCGAGTCGGGGCATTACCATTGATCTCATTCGCCTGGAAGCCATGTCCTCGTCTGATGCGGCCATGCTTTCTCGCTACCTGCAGCGCATTCGTCAACAGCGTACGAATTTTTCCGGTACTGCTCTCACCATCCGCCGCGAGGACCTCAATGCGCTTGCCGTGTTGCTGGAATCCGATGCCGATGCGGTGGAAGCTCGTATCGGCGACATGGGTTTCGAACTTACCCGCTGACATCTGCATCGCGGGTCACCATCGTTTGAATTTGCGTTCACAGCGGCTTGTCATGAGAAGCTCGGTAGCTCATGAAAACCGAAACGAAGTCGAACCAACCGTTTGGGGTGTATGTACACATACCTTTCTGTGCGCGTCGTTGTGACTACTGCTCGTTTGCCATTTGGACAGACCGTGGACATCTGCAACGGTCCTTCGTTGATGCGGTAGTGCTCGACATGGAGCGGGCCGTGGCTGCCAACATGAGACCGGCTGACACGGTGTTTTTCGGAGGCGGAACTCCATCATTGCTTCCCGGAGAACTCCTCGTTCGCATGCTCGATGCCCTGCCTCGGTCCGCCGGAGCGGAAGTATCGGTGGAATGTAATCCCGACGACGTTTCTCCCGAACTTTTCGCCACCTACGCGGCCCACGGCGTCACCAGGGTCAGTCTTGGCGTGCAAACCCTGGTGCCCGAAGTGCTGGTGGCGTTGGGTCGGTCGCACAACGTCGAAAACGTTGAGAACGGCGTGATCTGGGCCCGAACCGCTGGACTCTCCGTGAACACCGACATTATCTACGGTGGAGCAGGCGAGACGGTCGAGAACTGGCTCACCACCGTAAAAGGTGTGATTGCGCTGGAACCCGATCACGTGAGCGCCTACGCCCTCACCGTTGAACCCGGAACCCCACTGGCCCGTGACGTCGACCGACACCCCGATGACGACGACCAAGCCGACAAATACTTTCTGGCTGAAACTCACCTGAGCGCAGCCGGGTATCAAAACTATGAGATCTCCAACTGGGCGAAGCCCGGGCACAGCTGTCGCCACAACCAGCTCTACTGGGACCAAGCCAATTACCGAGGGTTTGGCTGCGCGGCGCACTCCCATGAGGATGGTCGTCGATGGTGGAACCTTCGGACACCCGATCGCTACATCATCGCAGTGGAAACTGCAGTGTCAACCGAAGCGTCGTTCGAACTGCTCGATGAGGAAATGCGTCGGGTTGAAGGATTGCAATTGGCCTTGCGGACTCGAGCCGGTATCCCTGCGGCATCCTATGCGAACGTAGATCTTGATGATTTCGTGAACGGTGGACTGTTGGAGTTTTGTGACCGAACCGATGGTCAACGCGGTGTTCGGCTTACGGTTGCTGGGCGAATGATGGCTAATTCGCTTTCGCTTGCCATCATTGGGGCATAAGCACCGAATCCGTGGCTGGTTTCGCACGCCACGATTTCAATCCGGGAGCTGGGCGCGTTGAACTTTGCCGGTTGGGGTGCGGGGGAGCGAGGCACACAGGATCAGCTGATGCGGCGCGGCAAAGGCCGGAAGCGACTGTTTACTGTGTTCACGTAGTGATTCGAGCGTTGGCGGGTTGGCTGCGTTGGTGGGAACAATCCAGGCCACAACCCGCGAGCCCCATTTGGCGTCGGGCCTCCCAGCCACCGCAACTTCGCCCACCTGGAGGTGGGAGAGCAGAACCCGTTCAAGGCCGTCGGGCCAGACTTTCTCACCGCCGGTCACGATGACGTCACCCACTCGGCCAAACACCGTCAACAGACCGTCCTGTGACTGTTCACCCTCATCGCCAGTGGCAAACCAGCCATCAGCGGTGAAGGGTGTAGCGCCCTCTGGGGAGAGGAAGCCGTCGGCACTGCGTTGTCGGTAGGTGCGAAACAACATCGGTCCGCGTACCTCGATTCGGCCGTTGACGATCCGAACCTCGACGCCATCAAGAGCCGAGCCGTTATACACCACACCGCTTCCGGTTTCCGTCATACCATAGGTACGCAGAGTATTTGTGGGAAGGTCCGGGGGCATAGCTGAACCACCCACGACAATGCATTCCCACAGTGACGCATCAACGCGTTGCAAGGCGGAGACCACCAACGAGGTATGGGTCGCTCCGTTTCGTGCCGCTTGGTTTACGGATTCTGGATCAAAGCTGGGCAACACGGTTACCGGCGTGCCGGAATGCAGGGCCCTGGTCACCGCGGAAAGCCCGCCGATATGGGCCAGCGGTAGACAGGAAAGCCAGTGGTGGCGAGAAGGGTCAATGCCAATCCGAGCCGACGTTGCCACAGCAGACGCAACCACCGCATTATGGGTGAGCACCACGCCTTTGGGAATCCCGGTAGTCCCGGACGTTGGCACCACGAGCGCATCACCACGAAGACAGGCCACCGAGTTGGGCAACAATTCCTCACCCTGCGACGTCACCACAGCCGCTGGTGCCATGGTGGCAAACAACTGCTTTTTGGCCCGAGCGGGAAAGCGTTGATCGACGGGGAGGACCGTATCGCCATCGTCCCAGATTCGCTGCAGGTGCTCAACAAATGCTAGGCCGGGCGCTAGGTCGAGGGCAACGAGTCGATTCGTCATTCCCCCCACGTTACTTACCCTTGCCTCAGTGTTCAGTGTTCAGTGTTCTGTGGATTCGGGCCTGAGCTGGTGGGCCATGACAGAAGCCTGAGAAATGGCCACCAGGAGTGGTTGTCCGTGTTGTTGGCAGCGCGCCCGCCTAATCTTGGCGGCGTGAGTTCCTCCGCAGCAATGTCGGCACCATCGCTCCCCACCGGTTGGCGAGCCTGGGTGGCGGGC
>JAYTWN010000306.1:0-3772 GCA_043743435.1 Acidimicrobiia bacterium | reverse complement strand
CACGGTAAGCGACTGTCCATCCAGAAGCCGTTCGATCTCGACAATCGCCCCAGGAACCGGCCCACCGGGACCACGGACGATCCCGCTAATCGACGCGTTGCCCGGCCCAAATCCAATCGACGTGGTTGGGATTCCGGCGGCGACGGGGACCAGAGAATTCTTGGAAAGGTCAACCGGCTTGATCGACGACGACGTAGCGGCAAGAGCAAACGTGGTGGGCACAATGGGTTGGATCACCACAATTTTCCGTGAGCAACTACTGAGCGAAGATGCCAAACCAAGCGTTGAACCAATCACCAGAATTGCTGCAACTCGTCGCAAAAAACGGTTGGTTCGCGCAACCCTGGTAACGCCAGACCCTTGACCATCCTTACTTCCGACCTCGATCGTGTCATCGCTGCTCGCAATCAGACCAGCCTTACGCAAAACGGTCTTGCTCAGACCAATCTTGCTCAAAACGACGTTGCCGAAACCAGTCCTACTGACAAGTTCGCCCTTGACTACGTTCTGGTTCCCCCTAACCACAACCGTCCTTACCCTTTTCGGCCCATAGTGGCGCTCGAGCGAACCCCTGCAGGCGAAACGGTGACGGCCGAGGCTTCATTGCGCAATACGGCCACGGTGGCCGTCAACCGCGTTCCCGAGATGGTCACATAGGACCCGTCGCCAACAGCTCGAGTCACATACGCCAACGCACAAATCCCAGCTACACCAGACCCACGAGAAACGATACTCGTAAGCACACCTACTGCTTTCGCTTGAGAAACAGGATCGACAACACCTTGATCGCCGCGTGCCCCATCGGCAGTAATCGAGGCTGAAATCGCAACCGACACCGGCAAAGCGTCCGCAGGGGAAACCGCAGCTACGTGAAGCTCGGCACCGCTAAACGCACTCAGGTGAACATCATCCAAGCTTTGGTTATTCGGCGCGTCACCAGGCACCACGAAGTCAACCAAACGAACAAGTCGGCGAGGAGTTGTAGCAGCACGGCTATCGATGCGCTCCACCAACTCCTGCCCGATGTAACAGCCCTTGGTGAAGTTCACCGATTGCCGCAAGACGCCCGTTTCATTGGGGATAGTCGATTCAGTGATTTCGTTGGGCTGGATAGGCCAACCGTTTACTATGCGCGCAGCGTTGTAGATAGCGGGACCTTCACCACCAGCAAACGGTTCCGGGGTTGCCAGAACCGCAAACGTTGGAAACCCGTCGGCAAACGAGACTGACACTGACGAACCCAAGTGCAGTGTCAACTCACACTTCGTACGGATTCGATAGCGGGACAAAGCGGTGTGGAGTGCTTCGCCAAATCCTGCGTCGGTGAGCAGCACCACGTGTTCATCAGCCAGGCGGCGAGCAAACGCAAATGACGTGACCTTGCCTTGGGGTTGCAACAGGAACGTCCAGGCTCCTGAGCCAACCGCCAGATCGACGATGTTTTGCGAAACCAGGCTGTGTAAAAACTTGACCGCGTCCGGGCCGACCGCATCGAGACGGTCAACTGCTACGTGCACTAATGATTCTCCAGCGGCCAGCTCCCGCCAACCAGCTACAGCCCCCGGAACAGGAACAGAACCAGAACCCAAAGAGCTCACTGGGATTTCCCGGTCCGAGCCAGGCGCATTCCACGTGCCGCCGGAACCGCAGCCAACAACGCCGCCGCTTTGAACTGACACTCTTCATCCTCGGCCACCGGATCAGAATCGGCCACTACACCGGCACCGGCTTGCACCGAAGCACGTCCGTTGGGAGCAACCCACATGGTACGAATGGCGATGGCCGTATCGAGGTTGCCGGCAAAATCGAGGTACCCCACCACGCCCGCATACGGCCCACGGCGAGTCGGTTCCAAAGCATCAATGATTTGCATGGCCCGAACTTTTGGTGCACCAGAAACTGTGCCTGCGGGGAACGTCGCCCTCAACACATCGATCGGACCAAGGCCAGGCTTTAACGTCCCGGTGACCTGCGAGGTGAGGTGCATCACGTGACTGTAGTACTCAAGCGTCATCAACTCTTCCACCTTGCAGGTACCAAACTCCACCACACGACCCACGTCATTGCGAGCCAAATCCACCAACATGATGTGCTCGGCCACTTCCTTCGGATGCTCTTTCAACTCCCCCGCCAACCGACGATCTTCCGCCTCGGTCTTCCCCCGCTTGCGAGTACCAGCAATGGGCCGCGAGATAACTTTGCCATCAAGCAACTGCACCATGGGCTCGGGCGACGAACCAATGACCGTGACCTCGGGCGTACGAATTAAGTACATATACGGGCTGGGGTTCACCAACCGCAACACTCGGTACACATCATACGGGTCAGCCTCAAGATCAAAATCGAACCGTTGGGCCAGCACGACTTGGAAGATGTCGCCGTCAAGGATGTGTTCCTTGGCGATTCGCACGGCATCTTGGTATTGCTCGGCGCTCATTGACCGAGTGGTGGTGGGCAGCGGATCGGACCCATCGGGCGGAACCGACATGGTGTATGCCAACGGCTTGCCAAGATCATCAGCCATAGCCGTGATCTTGCCTTCCGCTACATGATAAGCGCGCATATTAGCTTCTGAATCGGCAGAGGTAAGGACGTTTTCAATCAGGTACACCCGATGACGCCAATGATCAAAGGCGGCGACGGATCCCACCACGTTGAGCACCGAATCAGGGAATGCGGTGTCATCGGGATTGATGTTGGGGAGCCGTTCAACTTCGCGGATGATGTCGTAACCCAGATACCCAACCACGCCACCGGTGAGCGGCGGAAGATCAGGATGCTGCGGGGCATCATAAGCACGCAGAATATCTTCCAATGCGGCCAGAACGCCCTCATCAAGGCGAATGCCTTCTGGCAGCACACCCGTTGCCGTAAGCGTGGCCTTTCCGGTCGAATCGCGCTTGGCCACCACCACCGCTGAAGGATCACGACCGACAAAGGAGAACCGTCCCCATTGGCCGCCATGCTCCACCGACTCGAGGAGAAACCCCGAACCCTCCCCCACCAACTTGGCGAAGGCGGCCACTGGCGTTTCCAGGTCGCCCATCATTTCGCGCCACACCGGCACGACTGGGTACTTCGACGCCAAGTTGAGAAACTCCTCAAGCGGCGGCTGCAACGAACCCGGCGTGCATGACCCTGCGTTTACCGATTGCGTGCTCATACCGATACACCCTTCCACGCAACGTCAAGCGACCAGACCGGTGCCATGGCGAGGTTCCGGTCACTCGCCGAAGCACCGCCACTCGCCACAGATCCAGAACCAAACACCCGATAGAAGCACGAACGCTCACCGGTATGGCAAGCACCCTTGCCTTCCTGCTCCACCACAAACAACAACGTGTCACCGTCGCAGTCGTAGTGGGCACTGCGAATGAACTGTCGATCCCCCGACGTATCGCCCTTACGCCACACCTCAGAACGTGAACGAGACCAGAAAACCGTCCGGCCTTCGCTGAGCGATTGCGCCAAGGTTTCAGCATTCATCCAGGCCATCATGAGAATCTGCCCGTTCGATTCATCCTGCACAATGGCCGCTACAAGACCGTGCTCATTGAATCGCACCGCGTCGAGTTCGGCGGGCGCAAGGGCAATCGGTTGAGCAACAGGCATCCCCCGAGCCTACGCGTCGGCACCGTTCGCAAAACGTCAATTAGCCGCCGAGGATGGTGCGAGACGGGAAAACGCCAGCGGCACCAACTCAGAGATACAGGCCGGTTCCACCATCAATGCGGTCGGCGGCTACCCCGTGAATGTCACGTTCGCGGAGCAG